>NZ_JAUSVX010000006.1:300000-389375 GCF_030814995.1 Labrys wisconsinensis
GAGCGCGACGCCGCAGCACAGGCCGAGCGCAAAGGCCATGCCGATAAGCCACTCGGCCCCGTGCCAACGGCTCTTCGCCGTGCTGGCCCTGAGCTTCAGCAGGATCGAAAGCGGCAGGGGCTCGTCCGCCACCGGGTTGAGGGCGGCCCGCAGCGACTCGGCCTGCCGCCGCCAATTGGCGGCGCGGGCGCTGCCCGCCGGGTCCTTGTCCAGGATCGCCTTGGTCTCGCGCTCGGCACGGGCATTCAGCCGCCCGTCGACATAGGCGTTGAACGTCGCGTCGGGGATGCGCGGCGCGGTCACTTCACCAGCCGCAGCACCACCCGCCGCTCGCCGTCGGCGACGCGGGCCAGCGCTTCGCGCGCCTGCGTCAGGCGCTTGACGAACACGTCGGTCGACATTTTCAGCACCGCCGCCGCGTCCTCGTAAGGCATCTGCTCGACCAGGGCGAGCGCCAGCACCTCGCGCTCGGCCAGCGAGAGCTGCTCCAGGGCGCGCAGGATATCGGGCTGCGGATGGGCCACGTGCTGGGAGCGCGGCATCCGGTACGCCAACTCGGCATCGCGGGCCCGGCGCTGGGCGACCAGCACCGCGAACAATTCCAGGATCGTGGCGGAATGGCCTTCGACGATCGCCAATGTTTCGAGCACCAGCGCGTCGGCGCTTTCCGAATCATGCACAAGAGCGCGCGCCAGCCGCCGCAGACGGCGCGTGGCGATTTCCTCTTGCCGGCTCATGGACCTCCTCCGAGCACGTCGACCGTTTTAAGGCAGTCTATGCCTGGAGCTGCGGGTCGCCAAGGGCGTCCTGGCCTTTTTCTTGCATTATTCACCCTCCCGGCAATGCCACCAGGCCGGTGAGCAGCGTGAGGCCGAAGGCGAGCACGGCCAGCGCCGCGAACACCTCGAGCGAGCGCAGCGCCAGGGCGGCGCCGAAGCTGCCGGGCGCCGCCAGCCGCACCGCGGCGCCCTTGGCGGTCACGGCCAGGGTCGCGATCAGCGACACCGTCACGGCCGTGCCGAGCGCCATGGCGAAGGTCGAGGCGATGCCGGCGATGAACACGCCCTGGGCCAGCGCGAACACCAGGACGATGATGGCGCCGGTGCAGGGCCTGACGCCGATGGCGAACACCGTGCCGGCCGCGCTGCGCAGCGACCAGGGCTGGCGCGCATCGGGGATCGGCGCATGGACATGGCCGCACTCGGCGTCGTGGACATGGGCGAGGTCCGGGCCGGCCCAGCCGAGGCGCTGGCCGAGCAGTGCCCAGAGGCCGCGGCCCTTGCGCCATAGCAGCCAGAGCCCCACGCCCACCATCAGCGCATAGGAGGCGCGTTCCAGCGTCAGGGCCACGTCGTCCATCGCCTGCGCCGTGGCGCCCAGCACCATGGCGAGAATGGTGACGAGCACAATCGCCGAGAGGGCCTGCACCAGTGCCGCGGCGAAGGAGAGCATGATGCCCTTCTTCAGCGTCTCGCCGCTGGCGAAGAGATAGGCCGAGATCACCGCCTTGCCGTGGCCGGGGCCGGCGGCGTGGAAGACGCCATAGGCCAGGCTCAGCCCCATCAGCATCCAGGCGGCCGTGCCGTTCTCCTTCCAGGCGCGGATCGCGGCCGAGAGCAGCTTGTAGAACCGGCTCTGCTCGGTCATCACCCAGACGACGAAGGCGTTGGACGGGGCGGCGATCGGCGCATCCGGCCGCCCGACGCCGAAGGGGATCGGCGTCTGCGCCAGCGCGTGGCCGGCGAAGGCGGCCAGGCAGAGAAGGGCGAGGAGGAGCGCGAGGCCGGGCCGCGCGCCTTGGACCAGCAAGACCGTATGCGAAACTTTCCCCTGGCGCCCGTCCGGCATCCCCCCGGCCATCGCCCCATCCGGCATCGGCACGGCGGTCACGGACAATTGACCAGGATATGGTTGGCGAACTGGGCCCCGAAGGTCGGGTTCGCGGCGCTGAAGTCGGCCTGGTCGAGCGCCAGGGCCTGCGCCTGCTGATCCGCCGTCAGCTGCTGCGGGCGCACCACGTTGAGGGCGCAGGCCGGGCCGCCGCTGATGCTGGCGGGATCCTTGTCGGCCATCTCGAAGTCGACATAGTAGGTGGGATCGTAGACCTCGACCGAGAGCGGCTTCTTCCCCTGCGTCTGCGGCGAGCTCAGCGGCAGATAGAAGTGCAGCGTGAGCAGCTTGTCGGTGAAGTCGAGCCAATAGTCCTGCGGCGGCTTGAACAGGAGCTGCTTACCGCCGAGCTTGGCGAAGGTGAAGTACTGGAAATCCTTGAGCGAATCGACATTGGTCTGCGCCAGCGGCTGCAGCTCCTCGCGCGTCAGCTTGCCGTCGCCATTGGCGTCGAGGCCCTGGGTGGCGAAGGCCGAGAACATGTCGTCGAAGGTCCAGATCTGGCGCACGCCGGCCAGGCGTCCGTCGGTCTGATAGACGATCTCCGTGCGGGAGGTGACGAAGACGTGAGGGTGCGCGTTCGCCGCGGTGGCGAGGCCGATCAGCATCAGGGCCGGGAGCAGGGCGCGCATCTCAGGATCCGGGGCGCCGGCGGGAATCGGCGCGACGGTCAGACATAGGCCGCCGAGTGCGGCGGAAGAATGATCGGCATTCCCGGCCTCAGCGCAGCCACGCCGTGGCTAGGACGCGGAAGCGCTGGCCATCCTCCTGGCGGAACAGCGCCAGCCGGTCGAGCCGCACCGGCCCGGCCGCGCCGGCCGCCTCGGCCCTGGCCTGCAGCCGCGCCGCAGCGGGCGCCGTGTCCTCGATCCGTCCGGTCAGCGACATGTGAAAGCGGAACTCCTCCAGCACCAGGGGATAGCCCCACGTGTCGAGATAGTCGCGCTGGCGCGGGCTCAGCCGCTCCGGGTTGCGCCGCGCCCGGTCCTCGGGCGTGAGCGGGGCGCGGAACGGCTCGAAGCCTTCGAGGATGGCGCGTTCCAGCGCCGCCAGCGCCGACGGCGCCTCGACCGGGGTCAGGGCCAGGAAGCCGCCGCCCTGGGAGGAGGCGATCTCGTGCACGCCGCAGGGCCCGAGGTCGACCGCGGTCCGGCCGGCGGCGAAGCGCTCCAGCGCGGCGAGCAGGGCGTCCTCCCCGTACGGCGCGGCCAGCGCAAACGGCGCCTTCAGCGTGGCATGGAAGCCGTATTTGCGCGGATCGGCCGTCGCAGCCGCCCAGGCCTGCGGGGTGAAGCCCTCCGGCACCCATTGCGGCACGTCTTCGCCGGTCGCGGCGTCATAGCCGAGCACGTCCGAGCCGAAGCGCCACAGCGCGGTGTCGGGGGCGGGAGCGTAGTAGATGGCATAGCGTGTGGGCATGGCACCGGGCGGCCGTGGCGGGGACGGACCGTCGATAGCCCGGCCGCGGGCGGCGGTAAAGCGCCGCCGCCCGCCCCTGGCTCACCGCTCGGCGCCGGCGCGCAGCCGCTGCGTGGCGGCGGGGTCGACCGTGAGGTCGGCCGCGAGCGCCACGCCGTAGACGGCCTCGGCCCGCGCGCGATCGATCCAGCCCTCGCGCACGTCGTGGGCGACGCGCTCGGGGTCGCGCTCGTGCGGACGGCCATAGCCGCCGCCCCCGCAGCTGATCGAGACCATGGCCTCGTCCGCGGCGATCACCACCTCGGCGCAGGCCGGCACCGGCTCGAGCGAGCCGTCGGCGCGGCGGCGGAACTGCGCCGAGAGCGCGCCGGAGAGGCCGCCGCGCACGCCCGCGGCCGCGTTGACATTGCCGTCGCTGACATAGGCCACCGTCATCTCGCCCTCGGTCGGCGAAAACTCGGAATAGGCGCCGAGCGCGCCGCGGAATCGCCCGGCGCCCTCGGTGTCCGGCATCAGCCGCCGCGCATGCACGAAGATCGGGTGGCGCAGCTCGTCGATCTCGATCGAATCCTGGTAGCACATGCCGGCATTGCCGACATGCAGGATGGTCAGCCAGCCGTCGGTGAAGGGCGTGCCCGCCCCGCCGGTGCAGCCGAGATAGACCTCGTTGACATAGGGCACGCCGTGATGGACGCCGGAGACGACGCCGCAGGAGGGCGGGATCAGCGCGCCCGTCTCCGCCTGGCCCAGGCCGTCGGCGAGCTCGGCGATGGCGCATTGCACCGGGTTGGCGACGCGGTCGGCGATGTTGGTCGTCGCCACCGAGCAGGAGGTCGGGTGGCGCGGGCGGCCGACCACGCAGCCTTCGCGCAGATGCACGCGGATGCGCCGGAACGAGCCGGCATTCTTCGGCACGGTATGGTCGATCGAGTTGAAGATGCCGACCATCGGCGCCGACAGGGCGGTGGCTTCCGACAGATTGAGGCCGTTGGGCAGCGAATCCGGATTGTCGGTCATGTCGACCTCGATCAGCGCCTCCGCCGGCTTCACCGCGACGGTCGCCTTGATCGTCACGCCCTCGGCTGCCGTGCCCGGAAAGGGGTCGTGGGTGCTGGTGCGGGTCACCCGGCCCGCCGGCATGGCCCGGATGACGTCCGCCATGCGCTTCTCGCTGTAGTCGAACCATTGGCGCGTGTAGGCGGCGAGCACGTCCCAGCCGATCTCGCGGCCGAGCGCCAGGATCTCGCGCTCGCCGACCCGGGCGGCGCCGAGCGTGGCGAGGTAGTCGCCCCACCACTGGTCCGGCACGCGGATGCGCAACCGGCACATGCGCACGATGTCCATGTTGTGCGCATAGTCCTCCTGGATCTTCACCGCGGGGAAGATCAGCGCGCCCTCGGCATAGACGTCGCGGGCCGCGCCCATATAGGTGGTGGGCAGGGCATTGCCGCAATCGGCCTGGTGCGCCTTGGCCAGCACGGTGAAGCGGTGGACGCCGGCATCGTCGATGACCGGCACCAGGATGGAATGGTCGGCCGGGTGGGTGCAGCCGTGATAGGGCGAATTGTGCAGGAAGGCGTCGCCCCGCCGCAGCACCGGATGGTTCTCCGCCATGGTGCGGGCCATGACGTCCGGCCCGCGCAGCACGTGGATCGGCAGGCTCTCGGCAGTGGCGAGCAATTCGTGCTCGGCGGTCAGCACCACGCAGGAGAAGTCCCGCGCGATGGTGAGGATGCCGGAGCGGCCGGTCCGGTGCAGCGTGTTGGCCATCTTGCGGGCGATGCCCTCGAAGCGGGCGGTGAGGACGGCGAGGCGCGAGCCGTCGAGAATCGCAGCCGTATCGGTCATGGTCGGGCCTTTCTCAAGCGGCGAAGTCGATGATCAGGGTCCCGGACGCATCGCGCAGGGCATTGGCGCCGGGGTCGATGACGATCGAGGTGAAATCGGATTCGACGATCGCCGGCCCGATGATGCGCGTTCCCGCCGGCAGGGCCTCGAAGCGCCAGACGTCGACCTCCAGCCAGTCCGTGCCGGTGAAGCGCACCCGGCGCGGCGCGAGCTTCGCCGAGTCCTGCTTCGGCGTGAGGCGCCCGGGCTCGGGCGAGCCGATGCGGCAGCGCACCTCGGCGTTCCAGCTCACCGCCTCGATCGGCGCCGAGGGGTCGCTGACCGCGAAGATCTCCTGGTGGGTGCGGTGGAAATCCGCCACCAGCGCCTCGAGGTCGGCCGCCGTCTCGAAGCGCGAGCGCCGCAGCGGCACCTCGATCTCCCAGGCCTGGTCGGTGTAGCGGGCCTCGGCGGACCAGTCGATCGTCACCGAGCGGGCCCCGGCGCCCGGTCCGGCGGCAAAGGCGGCGCAGGCCTCCTCCAGCCGCGCCAGCACGCCGTTGATGCGCTCGCGGTCGAAGGCGGCGCTCTCGACATGGGCCATGGCCTGGACATGGGCGGTGAGGTCTGAGATCAGCGCGCCGGCGGCGGCGAGCGCCGCGCCGGTCTCCGGCACGATCACCCGCCGGCAGCCGAGCCGCCGGCCGATGGCTGTGCAGTTGAGCCCGGCCGCGCCGCCGCCGGCGACGAAGGCGGCCTGGGTGGGGTCGATGCCCTGGTTGACGGTGATGTCCATGATCGCCTGCACCATGTGCTCGGTGGCGAGCTCCATGATGGCGGCGGCCGCGGCCTCGACGCTCCTGCCGAGCGGCTCGGCCACGTCGCGGCGGATCGCCTCGACCGCGCCGTCGCGGTCGAGCGCCATGCGGCCGCCGAGGAAGAAGTCGGGGTCGATGAAGCCGAGCACCAGGGCGGCGTCGGTGACGGTCGGCCGCGTGCCGCCGCGCCGGTAGCATACCGGCCCCGGCACGGCGCCGGCGCTCTTGGGCCCGACATGCAGCAGGCCGCCGGCATCGACCCAGGCGATCGAGCCGCCGCCGGCGCCGATGCTCCTGACGTCCACCGAAGGCATGCCGGTCATGTGGCTGCGGAAGGGCTGGCCGAGCCAGGTCTCGCGGCTGCGCGGCACGCGCCCGCGCCGCACCAGCGAGACGTCGAAGGTGGTGCCGCCGGTGTCGCCGACGATCAGCGTCTCGATCGCCTCGCCCGCGCCATAGGCCCTGGCCGCCACCGGCGCCATGCTCGGCCCGGAATTGATCAGGTGCACCGGCGCCTCCGCCACCCCGGCCGCGTCCATCACGCCGCCCTGGGAGGTGACCACCAGCACGCGCCCGCCGAAGCCTGCGGCGCGCAGGCGCTGCTCCAGCCCGCGCATATAGGCGCCCATCACCGGCTTCAGCGAGGCGTCGATCACCGTGGAGGAGGCGCGGCGATATTCCCGGATCGACGGATTGATCCGGTGCGACAGCGTGTAGGGCACGCCGGGCAGGTGCTCCTCGATCAGCCGGCCGACAGCGAGCTCGTGCGCGGGGTTGACGATCGACCAGAGCAGGCAGACGCCGATCGCCTCGACCTCCGCGTGGCGCAGCCGCTCGAGGACGGCGACGACCGCCGCCTCGTCGAGCGGCTTGCGCACCGCGCCGTCGACGGTGATGCGCTCCGGCACCTCGAAGGTGAGCGCCTTGGGCACATAGGGCTCGGTATAGGGGACGGTGAAGTTGAACGGCTCCATCCGGCCGCCCTCGCGGAACACCAGCGTGTCGGGATGGCCCTCCGAGGTGAGGAAGGCGGTCCGTGCGGTGTTGCCGGTGACGATGGCGTTGATGGCGTGGGTGGTGCCGTGCACCAGGATCTCGCCGCGGGCGAGATAGGCCTCCAGCGGCTCGCCGGCCGCCGCGGCGGCGTTGCGCAGGCTGTCGATCACGCCCGCGACCGGATCGGCCGGCGTGGTCGAGGCCTTGTGCAGGCCGAGCGTGCCGTCCTCGTCCGCGACAACCAGATCCGTGAAGGTGCCGCCGGTGTCGACGGCGAAACGAAGACCCATTCCCACTCTCCCCCATCCGAGGTCGGCCGCCGCCGCGGCCCTGGTTTGCTTCACAGGGCGCGGACCGCGACGTCCCGGCGCGCCGCCGCCACCATGGTGTTGCGCAGCGGCCGGCCGAAGGCCGGCACGTCGATCTCGAACCGGTCGCCGGGCCTGGCCTCGATGCCGTGGGCGCAGCTCAGCACCGGCGCGCCGAAGAAGTAGGCATGCAGGTCGCCCGGCCGGCGGAACATGTCGTAGCGGAAGTGATAATGCTCGAGGTTGCGCACCGAATGCGACATGTTGGCTTCGCCGCTGAGGAACTCGCCCTGCCAGAGCGTGCGCCCCTCGCGCAGCACCCGCACGGTGCCCTCGACCGCCTCGGGCAGGGCGCCGGTCAGCAGCTCCGGCCCGATCGAGCAGGCGCGCAGCTTGGAATGGGCGAGATAGAGATAGTTCTGCGCCTCGGTCACCTGGTCGGAGAACTCGTTGCCGAGCGCATAGCCCAGGCGCCAGGGCGTGCCGTCCGGGCCGATCAGGTAGAGGCCGACGATCTCCGCCTCCTCGCCGCCGGCGAGGGCGAAATCCGGCAGGGGGAGCGGCGCCTCCGGCGGCACCACGCAGGTGCCGAGCCCCTTGAAGAACCATTCCGGCTGCACGCCGATCTCGCCCTGCGCCGGCTTGCCGCCGGTGAGCCCCATGCGGAAGATCTTCATCGAATCCGTCATGTCGGCCTCGGGGCCGTGGGCGACCTCGTGCATCTTGTCACGCGCATCGGCGCTGCCGAGATGGGTGAGGCCGGTGCCGGTGATCCAGAAGCGCGCCGGCTCGGGATGGTCGACCGGCGCCAGCAGGCGGCCCTCGGCGAGAATGGTGTCGTAATCGGCCTCCTCGGTGCCGAGCTGGGCGCCCGCCTCCTCGCGCAGCCTCGCGCCCCGCGCGATCGCCGCCTGGGCCAGGGCATGGACGCTGTGCGCGTGCTGGGTGAGCCGCACCGACCGCCCGTCCTCGGAGACGACGCCGGCGCGGCGCTCGCCCGCGGCGGTCGTGAACTGGATGAGACGCATGGATCCTCCGGATGGACGCCCGGCCGGCAGGGACGGGGCGCCGGCCTGCGTCGGCCGGCTTCATGGGAAGGCGATTGTTCTGCTATACAGAACTACGTTCTGTGTTTATACGACTAGATCGGCGCTGCTGGCTTGTCAATCGCCTCTCGGTCATGATCGGGAGCCAGCAGCCGTCACGCGTCGCAGCCGGGAAGACATCATGCCGAAGCCAGACTCCACCTCCGACGAGAAATACGCGCTGCGCAGCGTCGGGCGCGCCCTCGACGTGCTGCAGGCGCTCGGCCGCGGCAGCACCAACGGCATGACCGTGGCCGAGGTCGCCGAAGCCGTCGGCGTCTCCAAGAGCACGGCCTTCGCCCTGCTGCAGGCGCTCATCGGCCGCGGCTTCGTCTCCGACAGCCGCGTCGGCGGGTCGCGCCTCTACCGGCTGGGCATGGCCCTGATCCATCTCGGCGACCGGGCGGTCCAGGAGATCGGCATCAGCCAGGTCGCGACGCCCATCCTCAACCAGCTCGCCGAGGCAACCGGCATGACCGCGCGCCTCGCCATCCTCGACGAGGGCTATGCCGTGGCGATCGCCCGCGTCGACGCGCCGGGCATCTTCCGCCTGGCCTCCTCGCTCGGCCGGCGCGAGCTGCCGCATTGCTCGGCGGTGGGCAAGGCGCTGCTCGCCCGGCTGCCCCAGGACAAGCTGATGCCGCTGCTCCAGGCCATCGGCCTGCCCCGTCGCACCGAGCGCACCCTCGTCGAGCCGGCCCGGCTGATCGAGGACCTCGCCCTCACCAGCTGGCGCGGCTACGCGGTCGACGACGAGGAGGACAATCTCGGCGTGCTCTGCGTCGGCGCGGCCGTCTACGACCGCAACGAGGAGGCGGTGGCCGCGGTCAGCGTCACCACCATCAAGCTCGACCGCGGCGACATCGAGGTCGCCAAGCTCGGCGCCACCGTCCGCGCCCATGCCGACCGGATCAGCCAGCTGATCGGCGGCCCTGCCCATGCGGCCCTGAAGCCGCTGCCGCGCTAGCCGCCGCCCGAGCCATTTCCGACGCCCCTTCCGACGCCGCGCCTCGGGCCCGCCCCGGCGCGGCGTCGCCGTTTTGCGCCGCCACGATCGGCCCGGGGGCGGTTGACAAAGGCGCGGACGACTGCTCATCATATCCGTGTAGCAAAATCAAGTTCTGTATAGCAGAACAAACCAGCCAACGGAGTGGAGCATGTCACGGATCACTGCCGGCCTCGTCGCCGGTCTCGCCTTGGGGTTGGCTGTCGCGGGCGCGGGCCCGCTCGGCGCCGCCGAGAAGACGGTGCCCGAGGGCGCGCTCAGCCGGCAGTTTCCCTGGGGCACGTTCAAGCTGGCGCCGCGCATCGCCGACAAGCTCAGGGCGGGCGAGAAGCCGAACGTGGTGGTCGACATCGAGGGCACCGGCATCCCGATCCAGGGCGCCGAGATGCGCATCGGCATGAAGCGCGGCTGCGACCAGGCCGAGAAGGACGGCATGGCGGCGGAATGCCGGCTCACCGGCCCGGTGACGCCGGACACCGCCAGGCAGCTCTCCGAGCTGGAGACCCTGCTCAACGCCGGCCAGGTCGACTGCCTCGCCATCCAGCCGCCGCTGCCCAACCAGTTCACCGGCATCATCAACAAATATGCCGATGCCGGCGTGCCTGTGTTCACCCTCAACATCGATGCGCCCAAGGCCAAGCGCTTCGCCTTCTACGCCCTGAACGAGAAGCAGGCCGGCACCATCAACGGCCGGGCGACCGCCGAGCTGGTCAAGCAGCGCGGCATCGCGGTCGACCGCATCGCCATGGGCAGCGGCGCGCCCGACCAGCCCTGGGCGCAGGAGCGCATGACCGGCTTCGAGGCCGGCTACAGGCAGGTCTTCCCCGATGCGAAGTTCTTCAACGACGCCAAGCACGGCATCCCGACCGGCAAGAACTTCACCACCCAGGAGGTCCTCAACTCGGTGACGCCTTTCCTGACCGCCAATCCCGACATCACCCTGTTCTTCCACACCGACCAGGGCGTCGAGGGCGTCGGCAACGTCATCCGCAACCTCAACCTCGCCGGCAAGGTGTTCACGTCGGGCTTCAACGTCTCCGGCCCGATCCTCGATTCCATCGCCGCCGGCACCACCCTCGTCACCATCGACCAGGGCTTCGACTACCAGGCGCAGGCCCCGGTCGAGCAATGCGCCCGCTTCCTCGCCAAGGGCGAGGTGCCCGCCGACCCGCTGCAGTACCTCAAGCCCATCGTCATCACCAAGGCCGGCGGCGAGGGCGAGATCACCGTGGACGATGCCAAGGAGAGGCTGCGCCAGGCCTCGAAGTGACGGCCGGCCGATCCGGGGCGGCCATGCCGCCCCGGTCAATTCCCGCATGGCCCGACGCGCCATGCCCGCGCCCGCGACGGCGCCACGCCCACGATCGGAAGGTAAGATGCGGACCCGTTTCCTGCGCGCTCTCGGCACCCAGAGGGCGCTCAACAGCCTGAGAACCCTCGGCCTCTTCCTGGCCATCCTGGTCATCGCCGCCATTGTCCAGTCGCAGCGGGCGGCCTTTCTCAGCTTCGAGAACCTGCTGACGCTGCTGCGCTCCATGGTCGCCCTCGGCATGGTCGCCTTCGCCCAGAAGCTGGTGATCCTGCTCGGCGAGATCGACCTCTCCGTCGGCGCCGTCTACGGCCTCAGCGCCATCGTCACCGCCACGCTCTGGCTCGGCGGCGGCAGCCTGCCCTTCACCACGCCGCTGATCCCGGCCCTGCTGGCGGCCGTCGCCATCGCCGTGCTGGTCGGCCTGCTCAACGGCTTCTTCACCGTGCGGGCGGGGCTGCCCTCCTTCATCGCCACGCTCGGCATGCTCAACGTCGCCGAGAGCCTGCAGCTCCTGGTCAGCAACGCCTCGACCTTCACCCCGGCCTATAACGACCCGCTGCCGCCGGAGTGGGAGCTGTCCCTGTTCCACAATCTTGGCGGCGCGCTCCTGCCCTTCGGCATTCCGGTCGAGACGCTGTGGCTGGCGGCGGCCTTCGTCCTGTTCTGGGTGCTGCGCCATCGCACCGTGTTCGGCTTCCGCCTGGTGGCCATCGGCGGCAACCCGGATGCGGCGCGCATCGCCCGCCTGCCGGTGAAGAAGTACAAATACATCGTCTTCGTGCTCAGCAGCCTCATCGCGGCGATCGCCGGCATCATCGACTTCTCCTATGTCGGCTCGGTCGGGCCGAGCCAGTCCGGCTCGCTGCTGTTCTCCGTCATCGCCGCGGTGGTGATCGGTGGCGCCAGCCTCAACGGCGGCCGCGGCACCATCCTCGGCACGCTGCTCGGCGCCGTCCTGCTGGCGCTGCTCAACAATGGGCTCGCCCTGCTCGGCGTCGGCTCCTTCGCCCAGCTCCTGTTCATCGGCCTGGTGACCATCGGCGCGGTCTGGCTCGACATCGCCTCGCAGAAGCTGATCCGCCATGCCGGGCAGCGCTCGGCCGAGCGCGCGGCATGATCACCCTCGACGTCCGCGGGGTGGCCAAGCGCTACGGCGCCACCCGGGCCCTGGACGGGCTCGACCTCGGCATCGCCGCCGGCGAGATCGTCGGCATCGCCGGTCCGAACGGCGCCGGCAAGTCGACGCTGATGCGCATGCTCGCCGGGGAGGAAATGCCGGACAGCGGCACCATCCGCCTGGTGCGCGACGGCCGCGAGGCGGCCGAGCCCTGGCGCTCGGTCGCGGTCGTGCACCAGGAGCCGCAGCTCTGGCCGAACATGACGGTGCGCGAGAACCTGGCGGTCGGGCGCGAGGCCCGCGCCCTCGGGCGCATGGAGGCGGCGCGGGACGTCGGACCGACGCTCGCCGCGCTCGGCATCGCCGCCTATGCCGACTACGCCCTGGCGGACCTGTCGCTCGCGGTGCAGCAGCGCGTCGAGATCGCCCGGGCCATCCTGTGCGAGGCCGACGTCTTCCTGTTCGACGAGCCGAACTCGGCCCTGACGGAGGCCGAATCCCGCGCCCTCTTCGCCACGATGCGCGAGCTCGCCGACAGCGGCCGCATCGTCATCCTGATCACCCACAGGCTGAGCGACTTCGTGCGCTGCTGCCGCCGGGTGCTGATCCTGCGCGACGGGCGCATCCGCGGCGAGATCGCGGGGAGCGTGACCGAGGCGGGCATCGCCGCCGAGCTGACCATCGGCCTGGCTTCCGCCCAGGCCTGCGAGCCCGCCCCCGGGCCGGCGGCGCCGGCGGCCGTGACGCCGGCCCTGTCGCTGCGCGGCCTCGGCGACCCCGGCGGCCTGTTCCGCGACGTCTCGCTCGACCTTCCCGCCGGCGCCGTCACCGTCCTGGCGGGCGTGGAGGGATCGGGGGCGCGCGAGCTCGCCCAGGCGATCGGCGGCTTCCGGCGATCCGTCGGCGTCCTCGCCGGCCCTGGCGGTGGCAAGCCCCGCCCGGCCTATCTCGCCGCAAGCCGCCGGCAGACCGTCTTCCACAATCTCAGCGTCGGCGACAGCCTGGCGGCCCGCCTCGGCTGGCGCCGGCTCAGCGCGCCCTTCCCCCTTCTCGACCACGGCCGCATCGCCGAGATCGCTGCGCGCGGCATTGCCCGCTACACCATCAAGGCGGGCAGCCCGGACCATCCGATCACCTCGCTCAGCGGCGGCAATCAGCAGAAGGTCGTGCTCGGCGCCGCGATCGAGGAGGATCCGGACATCCTCGTGGTCGAAGAGCCGACGCGCGGCGTCGATGTCGCCAGCAAGCGCGACATCTACGCGCTGCTGCGCGCCTTCGCCCGCGGCGGACGGGCGGTCGTGCTGTTCTGCACCGAGGTGCCGGAGATGCACGAGGTCGCCGATGCGGTGATCGTGCTGGCGCGCGGCGACATCGCCGGCCGGGCGGTGCCGGGCGAGGCCGAGAGCCTGGCGGCCCTCGCCGCCGAGATCGCCACGCTCGAAGCGTCCTGAGTCGAGAGCAAAGCGCGTTTCGATGGAAACGCTGCTTTGCTCTCATTCATTGTCCCGACGCGTCCTTGCGATCCTCGGCGTTCCCGCCGAATTGCAAGACGCTTTGGCGGCGCGGGGTCACACCCCCATCGCGCCGCCGTCGGCGCGCGGATCGTGCGCCGCCTCGACGCGGCCGTCGCGGCGGTGGCGCCGCAGGGCGCCGGCATGGCCGAACTGGTCGGCATAGGGCACGGCCTCGACCGCCACGGGGTGGCCGGCCCGCCCGAGGGCCTGGATCAGGGCCTCGTCGAAGCGGTTCTCCAGCCTCAGCACCACCTCCCGTTCGCCGGGCTGGCGGCCCAGCACGAAGCGCGGCGCATCGATCGCCTCGGCCAGGCTGAGGCCGAGGCGCACGCGCGAGAAGAGCTGCGCCAGGATCTGCGGCTGCGCCTCGCCGCCCATCGTGCCGAACGGCATCACGGCGCCGTCGTCGAACAGGGCCAGGGCCGGGTTGAGCGTGTGGAACGGCTTGCGCCCGGGGTGCAGCGGGTTGCGCGCCGACGGGTCGAGCGAGAAGGACAGGCCGCGGTTCTGCATCAGCACGCCGGTGCGCGGGAGCACCAGGCCCGAGCCGAAATCCCAGAACACCGACTGGATGAAGCTGACCGCCAGGCCGTCCTGGTCGACGGCGCCCATCCAGACCGTGTCGCCCTTGGCGTCGAGCGGCGGGGCGGGGGCGGCGCTGGTCCTGGAGATCGCGGCCGCCTGCCGGTCGAGGAAGGCCGGCGCCAGGAAAGCGGCGGGGTCCTCGGTCAGGTGGTCCGGATCCGTCACCACCCGGTCGCGCACCGCGGTGGCGCGCTTCACCGCCTCGATCAGCCCGTGGATGTGCTCGAAGCTCTCGGCGCGGCGCACGCCGAGCCGCTCGAACAGGCCGAGGCTCACCAGCGTCGACAGGCCCTGCGTCGGCGGCGGCGAGCCGTGCACCCGGCCGCCGGCGATCGGCAGCGACAGCGGCTGGCGCAGCCGGGCTTCATAGCGTTCGAGGTCGATGCGGGTCACCGGGCTGCCGAAGCGCTCCAGGTCCGCCGCCATCTCGCGCCCGACATCGCCGCGGTAGAAATCGGCGAGGCCGGCATGGGTGATCTGCTCCAGCGTGTCGGCCAGCGCCGCCTGCACCATCGGCGCACCGGCGGCGAGCGGCTGGCCCTCGCGCATGAACAGCGGCGCGAAGCCCGGCACCTCCCGCAGCGCCGCGAAGGCCTCCGGCGCCACCCGGGCCTGGGAGGCCGAGACCGGCACGCCCTCGCGCGCATGCCGGATGGCATCGCCCATGAGCATGTCGAGCGGCAGGCGGCCGCCGAAGGCTTTCGCCATCTCCAGCGCCAGCATCCAGCCGCCGACCGTGCCGGGAACGGTGAGCGCCGCCAGGGGGCCACGCGGCGGGATGGTGTCGTGGCCGAGGTCGCGATAGGCCGGTATCCCCGCTCCGGCCCCGGCGGGCCCGCAGGCGTCGATGAAATGCACGCGCCGGGCCCGGTCCGCGACGAGCCAGAAGCCGTCGCCGCCGAGCGCATTGTTGTGGGGATAGACCACGGCGATCGTCGCCGCCATCGCCACCATGGCCTCCAGCGCGTTGCCGCCCTGGATCAGGATGCGCTGCCCGGTCTCGGCCGCCAGGCGGTGCGGGGCGGCGACGGCGGCATGGGCGAACACCGGGGTCTCGATCATGGCTGCTGCTCCGACGGGTGCGCGTCGTCCGGACCGGCGCCGCACGCTGCGGCGTAGCAAAGCCGGCCGCCATGGTATAGAGGCTAGGACAGCCTCACGACGGACCAACTCATGCCTGCCGACCGAACGATCAACTGGCCCAGCGTCACCACCATCCTTTCCGCCGCCATCCTGATCGGCACCGAGCTCATGGGCGCCGCCTGGGCCTCGGGCTGGGCGATCGCCGGCTGGTTCCAGCTCGGCTCGACCGTCGAGACCATTCTGCAGGTGGTGTTCGGCCTGGCGGCGCTGTTCGCCATCTTCGTGTTCGTGCGCGCCGCCTTCAGGGTCGAGCCGGCGTTCAAGCGATGATCGATCCCGCCGCGCCCTATCCCCGCGACCTCCGCGGCTATGGCCGCACGCCGCCGCAGCCGCAATGGCCGGGCGACGCGCGCGTCGCCGTGCAGTTCGTGCTCAACTACGAGGAGGGCGGCGAGAACAACATCCTGCACGGCGATCCCTATTCGGAAGCCTTCCTGTCCGACATCATGGGTGCCGCCAACTGGCCGAACCAGCGCCACTGGAACATGGAGTCGATCTACGAATACGGCGCCCGTGCCGGCTTCTGGCGGCTCTGGCGCCTGTTCACCGGCCGCAAGGTGCCGCTGACCGTCTACGGCGTCGCCACCGCGCTGATGCGCAGTCCCGAGCAGGTTGCGGCCATGCGCGAGGCCGACTGGGAGATCGCCAGCCACGGCCTGAAATGGATCGAGTACAAGGACGTGCCGCGCGACGTCGAGCGCCAGCACCTGGAGGAAGCCGTCCGCATGCACCGCGAGGTGACGGGCGAGCGGCCCTACGGCTTCTATCTCGGCCGCGCCTCGATGAACTCGGCCGACCTCGTCATGGAGGAGGGCGGCTTCCTCTATTCCTCCGACAGCTATGCCGACGACCTGCCCTACTGGGTGGCGGGACCCAGGGGCCCGCACCTGATCATCCCCTACACCCTCGAAGCCAACGACATGCGCTTCGCCACGGCGCAGGGCTTCAACACCGGCGAGCAGTTCTTCACCTATCTCAAGGACACGTTCGACGTGCTCTACCGCGAGGGCGCCGAGGGCAGCCCGAAGATGTTCTCGGTCGGCCTGCATTGCCGGCTCGTCGGCCGGCCCGGCAAGTCGGCCGGGCTGGAGCGCTTCGTCGACTATGTGCTCGGGCACGACAAGGTCTGGGTGACGCGCCGCGTCGACATCGCCCGGCACTGGCGCCGGGTGCGGCCGGCCTGAGGGGTGGACTCGGTGGCGCTGCGTCGATAAGCCGGCAAAATAAGTCCGAGGAAGGGACGGAAGGCGATGTTCGACACCAAGATCGCGATCGTCGTCCGCGACGATCTCGCCACCTGGCAGAAGCTGAACGTCACCGTCTTCCTGACCAGCGGCATCATCGGAGCGAATGGAGCGCTGCTCGGCGAGCCCTATGAGGATGCCGCCGGCAACGGCTACAACCGGCTGCTGATCCAGCCCGCCATCGTCCTCGCCGCCGATGCCGACACCATCGCGGCGATCTATCGCCGGGCCATGGAGCGGGGCGTGCGCCTCTCCCTCTATATCGAGGACATGTTCCGCACCGGCCATGACGCGGCCAACCGGGAGACCGTCCGCGGACGTCGCCCGGAGGAGATGACGGTGGTCGGGCTGGCGCTGCGCGAGGACCGGAAGCTGGTGGACAAGATCACCAAGGGCGCCCGCATGCATCCCTGACGGGCGGCGGACCGCCGCCGTCCGGCGGAGGCCCCGCGCCGCCCGCAAGCCCACCCGCTGGTGCATGTGCATCAGTCCGGCTGATCCGCCTGCATCTTTTGCGTGTCCCGGACCCAGCCTAGCGTCCTCGGCAGTCCGGCGTCGAACCTCGCCGGCCACCCCGATGTTGGAGACGAACCATGGACAAGGACCGGATCGAAGGCGCGGCCAGGCAGGCGAAGGGGGCGATCAAGGAAGCGGTCGGCAAGGTCACCGGCGACGCCAGGACCGAGGCCGAGGGCAAGGCCGAGAAGGCTGCCGGCAAGGTGCAGAACGCCATCGGCGGCGCCAAGGACGCGGCGCGGGACGCCCTGAAGCGGCCGTAGCGCCGGCGTTCCCCGCGACCGGGCGGCGGCGATCGTCGCCCGGCCGCGCGCCGAGGCACGCGCATGCCCGCGAGGGGCCTGTCCATTCCGGTGCGGAGCCCTATGCTCGCCGTCCGGTCTTCGAAGGCCGGGCGAGGGCAGGCCCATGACCGAAACCATCCCGGACGAGGCGATCTTGCGGCGCCAGGTCGACAGGCGGCAATTGCAGGAGATCATCGCCGGGCTCGGCGAGGGCATCCTGCTCGTCGACCCCGGCGCAGGCATCGTCTGGGCGAACGAGAGGGCGCTCGCCCTGCACCGCGCCGCGGATCTCGCCGGCCTCGGCGCCACCGCCTCGGGCTATCGCGAGCGCTTCCAGCTCACCTATCGCAACAAGCATCCGCTCACGGACGGCCAATATCCGCTGGACCGGCTGCTCGCCGGCGAAGCCTTCCAGGACATGGTGACGGAGGTGCGCGGCCTGGCGCCCAAGGAAGAAGCCTGGCGCGCCGTCCTGCAATGGCGCGGCTTTGCCCTGACCGATGCCAAGGGCCAGGCCGAATCCGGCGTTCTCGTCGTGCAGGACCTGACCGAGCGCTTCACCGCCGAGGAACGCTTCGAGCGCACCTTCGCGGCCAACCCGGCGCCCGCCATCATCTGCCGACGGTCCGACCTGCGCTACATCAAGGTCAACCAGGGGTTCCTTGAGCTGAGCGGCTTCTCGCGGCAGGACATTATCGGCCGCTCGACCTATGAGATCGACGTGCTGGCGGACGCGGCGAACAAGGATGCCGCCATCGCCGGCCTGCGTGAAGGCAGGACCATTCCCCAGATGGGGGCAAGGCTCCGGCTCGGCGACGGCGGATCCAGGAGCGTCATCGTCGCCGGCCAGCCGCTGGAGGTCGGCGAGGAGGCCTGCATGCTCTTCACCTTCATGGACATGGAGCCGCGCCGGCGGGCCGAGGAGGCCCTGCGCCAGAGCGAGGAGCGCTTCGCCCGCTCGTTCCGCCTGACGCCGGTGCCGACCGTGCTGTCGACGCGGGAGGGCCTGCGTCCCCTCGACGTCAACGACGCCTTCGTGTCCGTGTTCGGCTATGCCAGGGAGGATCTGGTCGGGGACGGCCATGCCGACCTGCCGATCTGGACCGGCATGGCCGCGCGGCGTGATCTGGAGCGGGCCATCCTGCGCAACGGCAGCGTCCGCAGCGCCGAGATCCAGCTGCGCACCCGGCAGGGCGACATCCTGGATTGCCTGGTCTCGGCCGAGACGGTGAGCATCGAGGATCAGGACTGTGTGCTGACCGTCATCCAGGACATCACCGAGCGCAAGCGCTCCGAGGAAGAATTGATCGCCGCCATCGAGGCAGTGATGCAGGACACGTCCTGGTTCAGCCGCACCGTGATCGAGAAGCTCGCCAATCTGCGCCATCCCGGCCGCACGGCGGCGCTGCCGGCCGGGCTGTCCGACCTGACGCCGCGCGAGATGGAGGTGCTCGGCCTGATGTGCCAGGGCCTCGGCGATGCCGAGATCGTCAAGGCCCTCGGCCTGACGCGCAACACGGTGCGCAACCACGTCGCCCGCATCTACAGCAAGGCCGGCGTGCACAGCCGGACGACCGCGGTGGTCTGGGCCCGCGAGCGCGGCTTCACCGGCGTGCCCGCCGGCAAGGCCAAGGCGCCGCCGCGGCCGACGCGCCGATGATCCACCTGCATCAGGCCGGCTGATGCAGGTGGATCTATGGCGTTCGGGGCGTGCCTTCTACTGTTGCAAGGCCGGGCGATGCGACGGATTCCGTCGGACGTGGCCCGGATCTCTCCTCAGGGCGTACAATGGATCAGCCGGTCGCGGGGCCACGGGATGAACATCTGCATGTGCTGCAGCAGTACGAGGTGCTCGACACTCCGCCGGAACCGGCCTTCGACACCATCGCGGCCATGGCGGCCCTGCTGTTGAAGACGGCGGCCTGCGCCATCAATTTCATCGGCGCCGACCGGCAATGGACCAAGGCGGCCGTCGGCCTGCCAGCCGGCGCGCCGCCGCCGGGCGGCCTTTCCGAACTCTGCGCCCAGGCCGTGCTTCAGGATGACATCCTCGTCATCCCCGACATGGCCGGCGATCCGCGCTTTGCGCATCTGCTGCCGTCCGTCGCCGGGGCGGCGCTGCGCTTCTATGCCGGCGTGCCGCTCGAGACGCGCGAAGGCCGTCGCATCGGCGTGCTCTGCGTGCTCGATCCGCAGCCGCGCGCCCTCGCCGACGAGCACAGGATGCTGCTGCGCGCGCTCGCCCGCCAGGTGATGACCGAGCTCGACCTCAGGCGGTCCCTGGCGGCCGAGCGTGCCGCCAGGATGGAGGCCGAGAGGCTGCTCGTCGAGAAGGGCGAGCTCATCGCCCGCAACGACATGCTGATGCGCGAGGTCGACCATCGCGTGAAGAACTCGCTGCAGGTCGTCTCCAGCATGCTGCGCCTGCACGCCCGCCAGGTCGCCGACCAGGGCGCCGCAAGGGCCCTGGAGGAGGCGCAGCAGCGGATCGCCTCCATCGCCGCCGTGCACGAGCAGCTCTATCGCGCCTCGAACAGCGACGTCGTCGACATGGCGGTGTTCCTCCCCGGGCTGTGCCAGGCCCTGGCCGCCAACCGCCCGGCCCATGTCGAGGCGGTGACGGTCGCGGCCGAGCCGCTGATCCTCGATTCCGATCGCGCCATGAAGATGGGGCTACTCGCCGGCGAGCTCGTCAGCAATGCCTTCAAGCATGCCTATCCCGCCGACCGGCGCGGCTCGATCCACGTGGCGCTGGTCCGCGACGGCGGGACCGCCCGCCTCACCGTCGCCGATGACGGCGTCGGCCTGCCCGCCGGCTTCGCGGCGGACGCGGGTCACGGGCTCGGCATGCGCCTCGTGCATGCCGTGCTCGGCCAGTATGGCGGCTTCGTCCGGGCCGAGACCGGGCCGGGCACCCGGTTCATCGCGGACATGCCGCTCGATGAGGCTCCGCGTGAGGGCCATAGTCCCGTCGGCCCCGGTCGCTGACCGGTGCAGGGCGGGTGACGCTCGAACGCGCGGGCTTGCGCCAAGGGCCGATGAGTCAAGCTCATCGGCCCTTGGTATATTGGCCGAAGGATCAGACTGTTACCGGTTCCGCAGGGGCCGACTGGTCATGCGAGGTTCATGGAAGGGGTCTAGCGTCCCGTTTCGAGAATATGCATGGGAGTTGGCGCCATGGTTGATGTAGTCTCGAGCGAAGTTGGAATTCCGCGCGTCGAGCATCCGCTCGATCGGCCAAGTACCGTCGGCAAATGGTTCATGCCGGTGTTCGGCGCCGTCGTGCTGGCGGGGCTGGTCTATATCGGCTACGCCCTCGGGCAGGAGCTGACCGGCGCCGTCGCCGTGCCGTGGATCCTGCTCGGCCTCGCCCTGCTGATCGCGCTCGGCTTCGAGTTCGTCAACGGCTTCCACGACACGGCCAATGCGGTCGCCACGGTGATCTACACCCACTCCCTGCCGGCCGAGCTGGCGGTGATGTGGTCGGGCTTCTTCAACTTCCTCGGCGTGCTGACCTCCACCGGCGCCGTCGCCTTCGGCATCATCTCGCTCCTGCCGGTGGAGCTGATCCTGCAGGTCAACTCCAGCGCCGGCCTCGCCATGGTGTTCGCGCTGCTGGTCGCCGCCATCATCTGGAACCTCGGCACCTGGTATCTCGGCCTGCCGGCCTCGAGCTCGCACACGCTGGTCGGCTCGATCATCGGCGTCGGCCTCGCCAACCAGTTCCTGGCTCCGGTCGGCACCGCCACCAGCGGCGTCGACTGGTCCCAGGCCACCAATGTCGGCATGTCGCTCCTGGTCTCGCCGGTCGTCGGCTTCTTCGCGGCGGCGCTGCTGCTGCTGGCGCTCAAGCTGGTGGTGAAGAACAAGGAGCTCTACGAGGCGCCGAAGTCCAATGCGCCGCCGCCGTTGTGGATCCGCGGCCTGCTGATCTTCACCTGCACCGGCGTCAGCTTCGCCCACGGCTCCAATGACGGCCAGAAGGGCATGGGCCTGATCATGCTGATCCTGATCGGCGTGGTGCCCACCGCCTTCGCCCTCAACCGCACCCCCGACATCAACTATCTCGAGGCCTACAAGACCGCGGCCGTCTCGGTCGGGCAGGCCCTCGACAAGTATGCCAAGCCCGGCATCACCGTCGCCGACCCCAAGGCGGTGGTGGGCGATGCCGTGCGCAACAAGACCTGGTCGGATGAGACCACGGTGGCGCTCAAGACCTATATCGCCGACACCTCGGCCAAGGTCGCGCCCTATGCGAGCGTCGAGAAGCTGCCGACCGACCTGGTCACCAACGCCCGCAACGACATCTACCTCATCGGCGAGGCGCTGAAGCTGATCGACAAGAAGAAGCTGCTGCCGATGGAGGCGGCCGACCTGGCGGCGGTGACGAGCTACCACAAGGCGGTCGACAACGCGACCAAGTTCATTCCGCTCTGGGTCAAGGTGGCCGTGGCCCTCGCCCTCGGTCTCGGCACCATGGTCGGCTGGAGGCGCATCGTCGTCACGGTCGGCGAGAAGATCGGCAAGAGCCATCTGACCTATGGCCAGGGCGCCTCGGCCGAGTTGGTGGCCATGGCCACCATCGGCGCCGCCGACTATATGGGCTTGCCGGTCTCCACCACCCATGTGCTGTCGTCGGGCGTCGCCGGCACCATGGCGGCCAACGGCTCCGGCCTGCAATGGTCGACCGTGCGCAACATGCTGATGGCCTGGGTGCTGACGCTGCCGGCGTCGATCGCCCTGGCTTTCGTGCTGTTCGTCGTGCTCCGGCACGTCTTCTGACCGGAATGTCGCAATCCCGGGGCGGTGCGGCGGATCGCTGCGCCGCCCCGTCCCGTTTCAGCCTGGACGCCGGACCATGGTGGATGTCGCCAGCCTGCCTCTGCTCGCGCGCGATGCGCAGAGCCATGCCCCCGGGCTCGTCTGGGCCCTGCGCCTGCTGCCCGGCGGAGCGGCGCAACGCCTGACCGCCGCCGAGGCCGCGGCCGCCATCGGCGGCGCGGAAGCCGGTTGGCTATGGCTGCATGTCGACCTCCTCGACCGCCGCGCCCATGACTGGCTGCACCAGACCTGTTCTCTGCCGCCCGCCACCCGGGCGGTCCTGGACGGCCACGACGACGCCCTGATGCTCGGCTACGAGGACGGCGTGGTGCACGGGGTCTGCGCCGATTTCCACGGCGAGCTCGGTGGCGTCGGCCAGACCCTCGGGCGCCTCACCTTCGCCGTCGGCGAGCACATGCTCGTCACCGGCCGGCGCCATCCGCTCGAGGCGACCGAAGCGGTCCGCCAGGCCGTGGAGTCCGGCAGCCTGCGACCGGCCACCGCCTTCGATGTCCTCGGCGACATCATCACCACCTTCTGCAAGGCGACGTCCCGGCATCTGTCCGCCATCGCGACGACGCTCGACCAGGTGGAGGACGTGCTCGTCACCGGACGGATCAACAACGAGCGGCGCCGGCTGATGGCGGCGCGCCGGCTCACCCTCGCCGTGCACCGGCCGGTGGCGGCGCTCGCCCATCTCTTCCAGGACGAGGACTGCGAGACCTGGGACCTCTCCGAGGCCGGCCGCGGCGCTTTGCGCCGCCTGGGCGGCCGGCTCCAGGCGCTCGACCGCGACGTCATCATGGTCGGCGACCGGGCCAGGCTGCTGCACGAGGAGGTGACGACCGAGCTCGCCGACGAATCCAACCGCAGCCTCAGGGCGCTGGCCGTCATGAGCGCCCTGCTGCTGCCCGGCTCGCTGATCGCCGGCATCTTCGGCATGAACGTCAAGGGCCTGCCGCTCCTCGACACCGATGGCGGCTTCTGGATCGCCATGGCGGTGACGTCGCTGGCGACCCTCATGTTCTACTGGGCGCTGCGGCGCGCCGGCCTCACCCTGCGCTTCTGACGCCCGGCCTGCCGCCGGTGCCTCAGGTCGGATCTTCCCGATGCAGGTCGTGCACGGCGACGCCCGAGGCGCCGGCCGGCGGCACCAGCCATTGGCGATGGCGCAAGGTGCGTTGCGTGTCCTCCAGGCCGGCTTCCCAATGCTCGCGCATCGATGTGCCGGAGAACTCGTAGTCCTTGGCGTGGCCCTCGTAGTTCTTGTGCTGGTAGATGAGGTGCACGATGTTGACGAAGCCGGCCTTCGAGTAGTCTTGGATCAGCGCCTCCTCCTCCTTGGTCAGGAGGTCCTTGGGAAGGCGCTTCAAGGCGTCGAGCAGGTGCAGCTTCAGCCCGCGGAGCCGCTCGAAATTGGTGGTGTTCTGGCGGGTGCGGCTCGAATACATGATGTCCTTGTGGCGGGACAGCACCTCCGGCATGCTGCGCGGCAGGGTGCCGCGGGCGCTGAACAGGTCGACCTGGAACACCAGCGAGCTACGCTCCTCCTCCTGGTCGAGCAGATATTGCAGCGGCGTGTTGGAGACGATGCCGCCGTCCCAGTAATATTCGCCCTCGATGCGGACCGCCGGCAGCGCCGGCGGCAGCGCGCCGCTGGCCATGATGTGCTCGGGCCCGATACGCACATTGTCCGTGTCGAAATAGACGAAATTGCCGGTGCGCACGTTGACGGCGCCGACGCTGAGGCGCTTGTTGCCGTCGTTGAGCACGTCGAAGTCGATGACCTCCTCCAACGTCTCCTTCAGCTCGGCCGAGTCGTAGAAGCTGGTGGCGCCTTCGGCGCCCTGCGGCTGCAGCCAGGGGTTGGGGAAGCGCGGCTTGAAGAAGCCGGGCTGGCCCTGGGTCATGGTCATCCACGAGCTGGTACGGTTGCGGATGTCGCGGAACATATCGCCTTCGGGCGTGTAGGCCCAGATCTTGCGGCCCGAGATCTTCTGCCAGAACTGCTCGAGGCGATGCAGCCGGTGACGCGGCTCGTTGCCGGCGATGATCGAGGCGTTGACCGCGCCGATCGACACGCCGGAGAGCCAGGTCGGCTCGCAGCCCGCATCGGCCAGCGCCTGGTAGACGCCGGCCTGGTAGGCGCCGAGGGCGCCGCCGCCCTGGAACACCAGGGCGACGCGGTCATAGAGCGCCGAGATCTCCTCGAGGGTGGCACGGGCCGCCTTCTGCGGATTGCGTTCGAGCATTCTCGGTCTCCGACAGCCTGAAGCGTTCTGCGGTCCGGCGGAATCGCCAAGTCTCGCAAAGACGCGTCGAAACAAAGAGTGAGAGCAAAGCAGCGTTTCCGCCCAAATGTGCTTTGCTCCGAAGCATTTTCAAGCGGACCGGCACTCGGTTCGCGTGAAGAAAATGCGTAAAAAGGAAATAGAGAGCTTGATCGATTCAGTTTGAAGCGATCAAGCTCCGGGTTTTATCGCGCCTCGGTGAGATAGTCGTAGACCACTTCGCCGAGGCCAAGCGTCAGGTCGGCCTTGAAGTGCAGGGCCGAAACCACCTCGACGACCGGCAGGCGGGCGACGTCGGCCATGACGTGCGGGCGCAGGTCGAGCGCCGCCGGCGCGGTCCAGGCCTCTTTCAGCGTCACGTCGGTGAGGTGATAGCGCACCAGCTCGCAGATGCGCATGCTGCCGTCGACATGCGGGATGATCTTGATCAGGAAGTTCGGCGCCCCCAGCGCCGCCAGCACCTGGTCCCGGTCGGCCGGCCGATGCTTGTAGCCCATGGTGCCGATGGCGCACAGGACGCTGCCGTAGTGCAGCGTGCCCACCACCACCTCGCCCTCGTGCACGATCTTCGGGCTGGCGAGCTTCTTGGGGAAGCCCCAGAGCTCGCGGCCGCCGGCGATCGGCGCGTCGTCGTCGAGATACATGGAGTGGACATAGACGCCATGCTCGCCGCGAAAGCGCACCGGGATCACCTGGCCGCTCTCGGTATAGTCGCCGAAGCCGGTGGAGTCCGGCATGCGGATGAACTCGTACTTGACCACCGGCTCGTCGATCTCGAGCGGCGCCGGCACCACCGCTTCCAGCGCCTCGCGCGTGGTGCGGTAGGTGATGATCACATATTCCCGGTCGAAGAAGCGGTAGGGACCGGGCGGGAAGGATGGGTTGGTCAGCGGCATGGCGCTGGCGCGCTTCAGGACGTCGGCGATTTCCAAGCGGCTTCCCCTCTGGCAAACCAGTCGTGGTGACCTCGGCGTGATGTCGCATGGCGTCATGACAACGTCGTGTCGGCCGTCTCCTGGGGAAGCGGGGCGAGCGACGGGGCGCGGGACGAAACATGCATGTATTGGCATGATCTCCTGCTGCCAGGCTCCACGGCCTGCCGTGGGCGTCAGAGGCCCGCAGCCAAGTCAAATCGTCAAATGCCGGGACTTGCTCGGACAGAGCGAGTTAACCTGTTTTAAGCGAAACCCTTCCTAGATTGTCGCTCGACCAACAGCACGGGTTGCGAAGACGCCAGTGATCGCCGGCGAGGCCCTGAACGACATGGCGGATCCTTTGCTGATCGCGCGCGTTCGCGCCCTCTCGCCCCAGGACCTCGATGCCGTCTCCGACCTGTTCCTGAAGCTCTTCCGCCGGGGCCGTCCGCGGCGCAAGGACGTCCTGACCCACTATCTCAGCGAGCTTTTCTTCGGCGAGACGCAGCAGAAGGCCTTCCCGTCCGGACAGGTCTATACATCGCCGACCGGACGGCTCGCCGGCTTCATCGGCGGCATCAACCAGCCGATGGTGCTCGACGGCACGCCGATGAGCGGCATGGTGGGCTGCGGCATGATGCTCGATCCCGGCCATGGCGATGCCCTCGCCCTGTTCCGGCTGCTGCGCGCCATCCTGCACCAGGGGCAGGGCTTTTCCTCCACCGACACGGCGGCGCCGATCTCGCGCGACGTGCTGGAGCGCGTCGGCGCGGTGCATCTGCCGCTGCATAGCCTCGACTGGCTGCTGGTGCTGAGCCGGGGCGCCTATCTCGCCGGCGTCTTCGCCGACCGGTTCCGCAACCGGACGGTGACGAACCTCCTCGGCGCGGCGGCGCAGGCCTTCCAGCCGCGGGCCGAGATCCGGCTGCCGCGCGGCGGGCAGGCGGCGCTGCGCTTCTTCGCCCCTTCCACCGACGAGCTCGCGGCCGCGCTGGCGCGCCTGTCGCGGCTCTACGCGCTGCGTCCGGACTGGTCGGCCGCCGATCCGCATCTGCGGGGCCGCCTGGCCGAGGCGGCGCGGCGCCGGCGCCACGGCGTGCTCAAGGCCATGGTCGCCACCGATGCCGCCGGCGAGCCGCTCGCCTGCTGGCTGGCCTATCTCAGGCGAGGCGGCGTGGCCCAGCTCCTCCAGGTCCTGGCGGTGCCGCAGCATATGGATGCGGCGCTCGCCAATCTCGCGGCCACGGCGGCCGCGGCCGGTGCCGTCGCCGTGCGCGGCCGGGCCCAGCCCGAGCAGATCGCCGCGCTGACGCGCATGAACGCCAGCTTCCGGCCGGTCTCCTCGACGCTGATCCATGCCGCGGACGCGCGGGTGCTGAGAGCCTGCCACGAGGCCTCGCACAATGCCCTGCTCACGGGCCTCGCCGGCGAATCCTGGACCCGCCTGATCGAC
Organism: Labrys wisconsinensis; assembly: GCF_030814995.1. Taxonomy (GTDB): domain Bacteria; phylum Pseudomonadota; class Alphaproteobacteria; order Rhizobiales; family Labraceae; genus Labrys; species Labrys wisconsinensis. Next base: position 326,544 of record NZ_JAUSVX010000006.1, read on the forward strand.
GACGATTTCCGCTGAGCGCCCCTCGATCGGGGCGCCCCCGCTCCCGAGCCGGACCGGCGCTCAGGGCGAGCCCACCGTCGAACCCGCCGGTTGGGCGGGAACGGCGTCGTCGTTCTCCATGACGATGGCGCAGTCGCTCGCCTTGCGCTTGCACGGCTCGAGGGCGAGGGTGCGGGCGCGCTCAAGCGACGTCGCGCCAAACCCGTCCCAGAAGTTGTTCTGGCTCGGCGAATAGGCGAGCGCCTTGTACAGCGGCGCCGCAAAATAGCTCTCGATGAAGCCCCGGTTGCCTTTCTGCGCCCGGATCTTCGTGAGTATCGCGTCGACCTCGCCGAGCTGCCATGTCGGCAGCTTGAGATAGCGCAGGAAGGCATCGAGCTCCCGCAGCCAGTCGTTGCGGCCGCTGGGCACCGAGAACAGGCTGTGGCCATCGGTCCCGATCGGATCGAACATCACCAGCTTGACGTCGGCGCCCCCGTCCAGGGCGGCGCTGCGCATGCGGTCGACCAGGTCGGGGCCGAAATAGCTGTCGTTGCGGGCATAGAGCCACAGCTGCGGCACCCGGCTCTGCGCGCCCAGGCTTTTCTCCGCGGCGACGAGGTTGTCCTGCCAGGCGGGGCAATTGTCCAGCCTCAGCCCGCCGGAAATGCTGACCACACCGAGAAGGCCGGCGGGATTGCGCGCGGACAGGGTGACGACATCCGCGCCGCCGGCCGAGACGCCGATGGCGATCACCCGGCTCGGGTCGGCGTCGGGCCGCTGCTTGACCAGCGCCAGGACGGCCTCGAGGTCGTCGGCATTGTCGGAGAAGCGGTGCAGCAGCGCGCCGACGTCGCAGCCAAGTGCGCCCGGCGGCAGCCCGTCGGACTGGCCAAAGCCGCGGTGCATCGGCACGACCGCCAGCCAGCCGCGCCCCGCCAGGTCCCGGGCCTGCTCTTCGACGGTGTTGGTGTGATGGCTCTGTACATCGCCGGTGTCGAGCGGCTTGCCGTGCACGACGAGGGCGATCGGCAGCCGGCCGGCGGCGTCGGAACGCTTGATGGTGAGGCCTTCGAGACGCACCGGCTTGCCGCCGATGATGACGCGGAAATAGCTGTGATCCTCGACGAAGTCGGTGGCGCGGCCGGTCACGGGGAGCATGGCCAGAGGCACGGCAACGAGGGCGGCGAAGAGGTTTCGCAAGGGATTTTCTCCGATCCTGCCCGGCATCCTCTCCTGGCCGGCAAAGACGGCGGATCTGTGGTGCCGCACGGGAAGCTGCGGTCATCCGGCGCCGGCTGACGGCGAGCGGCTTGGCAGGAGGCGGGGGCGGCTCGAGTGAGGCATGTTTCGCCGAGATCCGTCGTCCAGGACGATCGCCGCGCGGGTCTCGATGAGGATGCCGGCCATGTCAGGCGCCACGCCGGTCGAGCTGGGGGCCGGGCGTCAGCTCGTGCAGCCGGTGGATGCCGGGCATTTCGATGAAGCCTTCGAGGCCGCGGACCGCACGGGACCAGAGCCGGATCGTCGGGTAGGGATCGAGCGGGATGCCGCCGTCCGGCGCGAGCGCCACATAGGGGAAGCAGGCGATGTCGGCGACGGTCGGCCGGTCCGAGGCGAGGAACCGCATGCCGCGCAGGCGCTGCTCGACCAGGCCGGCCTCCAGCTCGCGAAGGGCGGCGATGCCCTGGCCCTGAAGGGCGCCGATATCGCCGGGGCGCAGCAGCATTTCGTGCAGGCGGGCGCCGCCGAGGCCGGCCGTCAGCCGGTGGGAGAAGCAGAGCCATTGCTGGATGCGCGCGGTCTCCGCCGGCGCGCCGCTGCCGAGCCATTCCGGCGCGCTGCGCGCCGCGAGATAAGCGAGCATGGCCGCGGATTCGGTCAGGACCAGGTCTCCGTCCTCGAGGATCGGGATCGAGCCCGCCGGGTTGAGCGCCGTCAGCTCGGGACCGCGATGCTCGGCGCCGGGATGGAAATCCACCGGCCGGAGCTCCAGCCGCACCCCGGCCAACGCCGCCATCAGGCGCACCTTGTAGCAGCTGGGCGAGAGCACGTAGTCGTAGAGCTTCATTGCGCCACCAGCTCGGCGCCGTAGGTGTAGCCGTGCCGCTTCAGCCAGCGCCGGTAGGCCACCGAGGTCAGGTCGGCGCGCGTCGGGATCTCCATGCCGGGATCGAGCGGGAGCAGGCGCGGGATCTGGTTTTCGAGGATCGAGCGGTCCTGCAGGAAGATCATCTGCTGGAAGTGGATGAGGTCGGTCATCGCCGTGGTGTCGTCGAACAGCGCCATCCACGGCCAGACGTCGCAGAGATCCTCGGCGAGGGGCTGGACGAACAGCGTGATGACGTCCCATTCGCCGGGCCGGGGCGGGCAGGTCTTGTAGAGGACCGAGCAGGTCGGCGCCGGCACGCGGTACATGTATTGCGTGGTGATGCCGCCGCTGGCGGACTTCGCCGCCTGCGGCTGGTAGAATTGCACCTGGGTCGCCCAGACCTCATCCTCCGCCTCCCGGATCTCGACCTTGTAGTCCTGCACCTCCGTATGCGGTTCCGCGCCGAGGATATCGGTGTGCACGAAGGGGAAATGGGCGATGTCGAGGAAATTCTCCACCGCGCGCAGCGGCGAGCAGCGCACGCGGACCACGCCGACATCGACGAAGCGGCGGCCGGGCTGGTCGGCCTCGGGAATGGCGAAGAGAGCCTTGCGGGGCGCGCCGAGCGAGGACCAGACATGGCTGTAGCGCACGCAGACGGGCAGGGCGCGGCCGCTCGCATCGGTCACCTCGGCATTCCCCGCCGCATCGAGTCCGACCTCGATCGGCACGCCCATCAGGGCCGTCCGGCGTCCGGCCCGGCCGAGCTGACTGAAGAGGCCGACCGGATACCATTGGTCGGTCATCGCGTTTCCCGTCACGACGCGATCTCCCCGCGCTGCAGCGCCTCGGCGCTGCGCCGCAGGCTCTCGACGGCCCGCGACGCGGCGATGCGCTCGGACCGGCTGCTGTCGCCAGCCACCAGCACGTGGATCAGCGTCCGCTCCTCCTCCTGCGCGACCAGCAGCAGGCGAAGAGGGTGCGATGCCGGCGCCCGCCACATCAGGCCGTCCGGCCCCGCGGTGGAACCGGCGGCGGCCTCCAATGCGGCGATGCCGGCATGCGCCGTCAGCGAGCGCAGCGGCAGCCGGTCGAGGTGCGGAGGCCGCGCCGCGGCTTGCCCGGCCGCGACCCAGAGGATCCCGTCGCAGTCCTCGACGGCGTGCGTGTCGACGCGTATCGCAGCCGGTGGCGTGAGGTCCGGGTGTGCGGGAATGCGCAGGCAAGCCCCGGTCCGGTCATAGCTCCAGCCGTGATAGATGCAGGAGAGGGTCTCCCCGCGCACGAAGCCGTGGGAGAGGCGCATGCCGCGATGCGGACAACGGTCCGCGGCGGCCGCCGCCTGCCCCGACCGGCTCCGCCACAGGGCGATCGGCCCGGCGGGCGTGCGTGCCGGCATCACGGTCCCTGCCGGCAGGTCCGCGGAAAGGGCGACCGGTGTCCAGGAGCCCGTCGTGTCTGGCAGCATGCTTCGACGTTCCGAACGATGCGAACAGCCTTTCGGGCAGGCGCATCGTCGGCCTGCCGATCAGCGTCGCCACGCTTGCACAATGTTTCTGCACGAGCAAGAATGATAAAAAAACGGGCAGAAGAGGCCTGCAGAAAAACAGGAGTCTGCTCGGCTCAGCCGGTCTCGCCATCGATCGGTGAACGATGGATGGTCTCGACCCAGACGTCGATGGGCCCGAGCGAGCAGCCCATCTCCATCATGTCGATCAGCGCCGTCGGACCGGCGAGCTCGAGCTCGATCCGGCCGGTGCTGGTGTGGCTCACCGCCTGCGAGAGCCCGAGCCTGGCGGCATGGCGCCGGATCCAGGGGAGGAACGAGGCGGCGTCGACGTCGCCGAGGATCGTCATCCGTTCCCGCGAGGCGCTGTGATGGGGCTCGGTCATGAAGGGGCGGGATGCTCCGGCCTTGCCGCTGATCCCGCCACAGTAGGCCGTCATGTGCCGCAGGCAAACGGAAGGTGCGCCCTGACGAAGGCGAGGCGGGCCTCGACCGGCGCCAGCGGCAGCTCGACCAGCTCGTAGCCAAGCTCGCCATAGATCGCGGCCATCGCCGCATGGGTGCGCACCGCCTCGTCGAAATCCTGCCGGCGTTCCGCATCCTGCCCGAAGATCGCCGGCCAGGGCGGGGCGATGAACACGAGCCGGTTGTAGCGGACCGTTTCCGCGGCCCGCTGCATGTGCCCGGGCACCGGCAGGCCCGTCAGGGCGAGATAGCCCGGCACGTCCGGGACGCCGCGGTCGAAGAACACGGGGCCGGGCGCGGCGCCCGCCATGGCGTGGGAGCGCATGTCGAGGCCCAGCATCAGCTCGGCGAAGGCGGCGGGATCGCGCCAGGGCAGCGCCGGGCCGTCGATGCGCATCTGGTCCTGGATGACGGCGCGCCCAGCCTCGGGCATGCAGGCATGGCCGGCGCGCTCCAGGGCCGCGATCAGGGTGCTCTTGCCGGAGCCGGGGCCGCCGGTGAGCACGAAGAATCGATCGGTTTGCGCGGACATGACAATCCTCCTGTGGATGAAGCACGCGTCGAGCCGCGCGGCCGAAGGCGCGCGGCATCGATGTCTGAACGAATGGGAAGGGGCGCGGTGAGCCGCCCGGCTCGCGACGAGCCCGCCGTCAGGCGACGGGATAGGGGCCTTCGGCGAAGGTTTCCGCGTGATAGCCCTTGCTGCCGACCGCGCGGGCCAGCGGGCTGCGGAAGTCCTCGTCCCGGCGCAGGCTTTCGAGCACGGCGGCGAAATCATAGCGGGGCCGCCAGCCGAGCTCAACCCGCGCCCGCCGGTTGACATAGACGCGGTCGATGCGCGGGGCGAGGCTCCAGCCGCGGGCGGCGAACAGGGCCGCGCAGTCCGGGAACAGGCGGTGCACCACGGCCGGCGCGTCCTGGCGCAGGCCCGCCAGGTCGTCCTCGGTGAAGGGCGTCGTCGCCGACACGATGTAGCGGCCGAAGCCGAGCGCAGGCGCCCTCTCGACCGCCAGCAGGTGGGCCGAGACCACGTCCGCGATGTCGACCCGGCGATGCAGCATCTCGTTGGCCTGGGCATTGGCGAGCGCGTAGCGTCCACGGACGCCCGCGTCGTCGTCCGCCTCCGGGAAGAAGCGCGAGGTTCGCAGCACCACCGCCGGCAGGCGCCGCCGACGGGCGAACAATTCGCACAGGCTCTCGGCGGCCACCTTGGTCACGCCGTAGATGTTCCTGGCGATCGGCGCGACCGCCTCCGTCACCCAGGCCGCCGGCTCGCCCTCGGCAGGCGTCAGGGCCGCGCCGAAGGCGCTGGTGGTGCTGGTGAAGACGAAGGCGGCGACGCCGGCCGCGGACGCCGCCTCCAGCAGGACCAGCGTGCCCGTGACGTTGGTGTCGACGAAGGCCTGTTCGCCATGGGTGGCGACATGCGGCTTGTGCAGCGTCGCCGCATGGATCACGGCGCTGACGCCCGCCATGCAGTCCCGGACGAAGTCCCGGTCGCCGATCGGGCCGACCCGGTCTGTGAAGGGCGAGGGCTTGATGTCGAGGCCGAGGGCCGGTCGTCCGGCTGCGCGAAGGCTGCGCATCAGCGCCTCGCCGAGATGGCCGGCGCTGCCGGTGACGAGAATGGTCATGGCGGGGCTCCTGTCGCGGCAGCGCAGGCTACCCCCGCCGGAGGAGGGCGGGCGAGGCATAAAATATGCGCGGATGCCCGCTCAGGCGATGGCGGTGACCAGCCGTCCGGCGCTGCCGTCGGCAAGCAGGATGCGCTCCCACAGGACGCGGCCCGGCGGGATCGGCAGCAGCGCATCGCCATTGGCGCCGGTATCGAGGGCGAGGCAGGCGAGCCGGTCCTCGTGCCAGCCGCGCTCTGCCAGCGTCGCCTCCGCGGCCAGGATCTCGGGCGAGGCATAGGCGATGAGGGGGCGGCCCAGCAGCTCGGCGATGTCGAGGCGCCACTCGGCCCGGCGTGCCGGCGAGGCGGCGAGCAGCCGGTGCGTCCGGTCGCAGATCAGGTGCACCTTGGCGGCGGAGGATTCCACCAACCGCCGCAGCGCGGCGTCCCCGGCCGGGCCGGCGGCGAGCCTGCGCTCGACAGCCGCTTCCTGGGCGGCCGAGAGCGGCAGGAGGCCGCGCTCCCAGCGCGACACCGTGCCCTGGCTGACGCCGACGAGCTCGGCGAGATGGCTCTGCTTCATGCCGCGCAGGCGCCGCAGCCGCCGCAACGCCGGGCCGGGATGGGGCGTTGCGGCGCCATCCCGCCGGATCGGCAGCGACGGCGCCGGTCCGCTCATGGCCGCGCGGGGATCGCCAGGCCGCGCTGCACCGCAGGCCGCGCCAGGCAGCGCTCGAGCCAGGCCGGCACGCGCTTCAGCGTGTCGAACTCGACGAGGTTGCCGGCGCCATAGAAGCCGATCAGGTTGCGCACCCAGCCGAGGAGCGAGATGTCGGCGATGGTGTAGTCTTCGCCCATGATCCAGTCGCGGCCCTCCAGCCGCGTCTCCAGCACGCCGAGCAGGCGCTTGGATTCGGCCTGGTAGCGCTGCAGCGGCCGCTTGTCCTCGATCTCCCGGCCGGCGAACTTGTAGAAGAAGCCGACCTGGCCGAACATCGGTCCCACCGCCGCCATCTGGAAGAACACCCACTGGATGGTCTCGTAGCGCCGTGCCGGGTCGGCCGACATGAGCTGGCCGGTCTTCTCGGCGAGATAGACCAGGATCGCGCCGGATTCGAACAGCCCGAGCGGCTTGCCGCCGGGGCCGTCGGGATCGATGATGGCCGGGATCTTGCCGTTCGGGTTGAGGGAGAGGAACTCGGGGGTCCAGCTCTCGTTCTTGCCGATGTCGATGGTGTGCGGCTCGTAGGGCAGCCTGATCTCCTCCAGCGCGATCGAGACCTTGACGCCGTTGGGCGTCGGCAGGGAATAGAGCTGCAGCCGGTCGGGGTGCTGGGCCGGCCAGCGCCGGGTGATCGGGAAAGCGGACAGGTCTGACATCGAAGGCTCCTCGGCGCGATCGCCTGCTCCGGCTTGGCTCAATCGCCGCCGCGGCGCAAGCATCGCCGTCGTCACAGGGCGGTGAGCGGCGCCGGCTCAGCCGCCGTCGAGCGGCCGGGGCGCACCGGCCGTGCCGGGCACGGCCGAGGTCCGGTTCATCACCTCGTCGATCCGGTCGCGGCGGCGCTTGAACTGCTCGAGCGCGGCATCGGCGAGGTCCATGGTCTGCGGCAGCTTGATGCGCATGGGGTCGACGAAATTGCCGTTGATCTTCACCTCGTAATGCACGTGCGGCCCGGTGGAAAAGCCGGTCATGCCGATATAGCCGACGATCTGGCCCATCTTGACCCGCTTGCCGACGACGATGCCGGGACCGAAGCCGCCCATGTGCGAATAGGTCGTGACATAGCCGTTGGCGTGCTGGACCTCGACATGGCGCCCGTAGCCGCCGGTGGTGGTGATCTTCACCACCATGCCGTCGCCCGTCGCACGGATCGGCGTGCCGAGCTTGTCGGCGATGTCGACACCGGTATGCATGCGGCCGACGCCGAAGATCGGGTGCCGGCGATAGCCGAAGGGCGAGGTGATCACGCCGGCCTCGAGCGGCTTGCGCAGCAGCAGCCGGTGGATGGAGTGGCCGTCCTCGTCGAAGAAATCGCCGCTCTCCTGGCCGGCCGGCCTGTACCAGTAGCACCGCCTCAACTCGCCGCCGACGCCGAGCGCGGCATAGCGGATGCCTTCATGGCCGCTGCCCTCCTGGTAGAACAGCTCCATGGTGTCGCCGGGCCGGACCGGGGCCGAGAGATCGGTGACATCGGCGAAGGCGCGCACGAGATCCGGGATGACGGCCTCCGGCACCTGCTGCTTGAGGGCGGTCTCGTAGATCGACTGGTAGAGGCTCATGGTCGTGGCGTCGCCCGCGGCCACCGCATCGCCGCCGTCGTCGGGATTGACGCCGGGCGCCTGCACCTCGACGAAGCCGCCATCGTCGGCGAGCGCCACCGCGCCCTCGATGGCATCGCCCGTATAGACCGCCACCCGCACGGGGCGACGCGGCTCTCCGGGGCCCGGTGCCACGATCGCGACGCGCAGCCGCTGCCCCTCCTGGAGGTTGCCGGCGTCGCCGAGGGCCGTGGCGGCGGCCTTGGCGTCGTCCGGCGAGGAGCCGAGCCGCTGCAGGATCGAGGCCAGCGTCTCCCCCGCCTTGACCGGCACGGTCGTCTCCGAGGACGAGAGGCTCTCGGCCGAAGGGGTCTTGCCGACCTGAGTGACGTTCTCGGGGGCGATGCGGATGTCGATGGTCGAGGAATCCGCCGCATCCGGCGGTGCATAGGCGAGGCTGTCCGGCGCATCGTCCTGCTGGGCCAGGAACTGCGGCGGGAAGGCGGCGGGGCCGGCGTCGCCGTCGGCGCTCGCCGCCGCTCGCGCTCCGGCGGCGACCTGATCCGCCGTCAGGGTCGGGCCGCTGTCCGGTCCGACCGGCTCGTCGCCGATCGGGTGGGTCTTGATCGACACCTCGCCCTCGTCCGGATCCGGCGCTGGCGTCGCCGCAGCCGGCTCGGGATCGGGGTTGCGGTTGATCGAGGCGAAGGACGGCACCCGTGAAGCCTCCTCGCCGTGCTGGAGCACCAGATTGGCGATCACCCGCGAGAACGGCTCGACCTTGATGACCTCGTGGTCGCCGAGCTTGGTGGCGGTCGACAGCCGCAGCACCTGGTGGCCGCTGGCGGCGTCGTAGGTCTGCAGGAGCTTATCGCCCATGCGCGCCACATTGGCGCCGGTCGCCGCCGCGTCGATCGGCGGCGGGCTGGCGAATTGCGGCCGCGAGACCGTCGTGCCCTGGTCGCTCGTGCTGACGACGACGGCCGTCATCAGGCCCGCGCCTGTCGATCCCGCCAGGATCGTCGCCGCCAGCCAGCGCAGGTTGATCGCCCGCTTGGCCGGCGCCGAGCCCTGGCCGACATAGAGCGGGGGCTCGCTTCCCCACCGATGCGGCGGCGGCTGGAGCGAAACGCTGCCCGCATTGCCGTCGAGGCTGGAGAAGGTGTGCTGGGCGCGCAAGACCGCTCCGACGAAGAACAGGCGGCGGACAAATGCCCACCGGTGGATGCGCCCCCAAGCGCCCACGCTGATCGCCCATCCCTGCGACGAAGATGTGGCGCAGCGCGTTTCGATAGCCGAGGAGGCCCCCCGCCGCAACAAATGTCGGGTCACATTTTGCAAGTCCGGCGGGCGGCGCCTCGCAATCCGCCGCCTAAGCCTTTGGCAGGACACCGTTTCCGGCGCTGCGCACCGCAGGCGCCGTCTCGGGCGCGTCCCGGTGGCCGGTCCCGGCCGAAATCCCTGCGCAGGCCCACGGCATGCAGCGGCGGCGATTCGTATCGGGCGCCGGGATCCGGGGAACTGCCGGTTGCATGGCGACGCAGCGTCGCCTGCGCCCCCGCCGGCCGGGGCGAGGCAAAATCCGGTCGTCGAAGCGGCGCGGCGCGGTATCGCCCGGCCATTCGTGCGGGAAGACGCGCATTCGCCGCGGCCGCGGCATCTGCAATACCAGAGCATACTGTCGAATCCGGCGCGAATGCCTGTCGAGATGGACGGTTTCGGTGGGCCTGGCTGCTCCGTTGCGCGACATTCACGCAATACCCTTACGTCAATAAGTCCGGTTGAATGCAAGCAATGCCTACAAGCTCGGCCGGAAGCACGGCGCGCCGAGGGCAAGTGTTCCCTGTGTTACACCCGCGTTACAGGTTTTGCCGGCGTGTGCCCGATCGCACAGTATGGCCAAGACGAATGGGTTATTGACGGTATATTGATGGCGTCGCGGCGCATGGCTCGCCGCTACGCTTCCCGGGGGGAGGAAGGCCATGATCGATTCAGCGTCTCTTGATGCGATCGCCGAGGATGCCGACGAGGTCGGAGAGGCTATGGCGCAGCTGCATCGCGCCTATCTCGTCTCGATCCGCCAGCATCGGGACCTTGTCGGCGACCTGCACGCCACGCTGCTGCGCCTCGAGGCTGCGCTCGACGCGGCTTCGATCGACCCGGGCGAGCGCCAGGCGCTCACCGCCGGGATCGAGAAGCATGTCGACACGGCGCGGGCCATCGTCTCTCGCATCGACGGCGCCCTGGTTTCCGCGGCCGTCGGCCCGACCGCCGGCTTCCACTGAAGCCTTGCGACGGCCGCCGCGCCGGCGTCAGAGCCAGCGCTTCCACTTGAAATAGAGATAGGGCAGTGCCCCGGCGAACGCCATCACCGCCAGGGCGGCGGGATAGCCCCAGCTCCAGTCCAGCTCCGGCATGACCTTGAAGTTCATGCCGTAGATCGAGGCGACCAGCGTCGGCGGCATCAGCACCACCGACAGCACGGCGAAGATCTTGATGATGTTGTTCTGCTCGATCGACACCATGCCGACCACCGCGTCGAGCAGCAGCTGGGCCTTGCTGGTGAGATAGTCGGCGTGCAGCGCCAGCGATTCGACGTCGCGCCGCATGGTGCGCACGTCCGCCTGCAGGGTGCGCACCGGCGCGGCGCCTTCGATGTCGGCCGTCAGGAACAGGAGCAGGCGCGCCAGCGAGACCAGGCTTTCGCGCGCCTTGGAGATCAGGTCCGCCCGGCGGCCGAGCGCGCGCATGTCCTCCTTGTAGAAGCGGGCGTGGTCGTCGCTGTCCGGCGCGAACACCGAGCGCGACAGGGCGTCGAGGTCGTCGCCCACCTTCTCCAGGATGTCGGCCAGCCGGTCGACGATCGTGTCCAGCAGCCCGCCGAGCACGGCCTCGCCGGTGGCGCCGGTCGAATCGGGCTTGGCCGCCCGGGCGCAGTAGAGCGCGAAGGGCTTGGGATCGTCGTAGCGCACGGTCACCAGCGCGTCGCCGTGCAGGATGAAGGTGACGGCCGTCACCGACGGGACGCCGGTGTCGGTCTTCATCACCAGCACGGCGGTGAGGAAGCGCGAGCCGTTCTCGACATAGAGCCGGCTCGACGGCTCGATCTCGCGCATTTCCTCGCGGGTCGGCACCTCGACGCCGATCGATGCCTCGACCAGCTTCTCCTCCTCCCGCGTCGGCGAGACCAGGTCGATCCACACGGCCCGCCGGACGGCAGCCGCGTCGTTGCCGATCGGCGTCAGCGCGCCGCCCTCGGCGCCATAGGCGGACAGCATGTCGATCCCTGCTTGCTGTGGCGACGGGGGTCGAGTAGCACGGCCTCCCGCCTCCGTCACTGCGTCGCCATGCCCTCCATCGTCGAAGCCTTCGCCACCGGGTTCCTGGTCGGAGCCGGGCTGATCGTCGCCATCGGCGCCCAGAACGCCTTCGTGCTGCGCCAGGGGCTGCTGCGCCGCCACGTGCTGCCGGTGGTCGCCATCTGCGCCGCCGCGGATGCGGCGCTGATCGCGGCGGGCGTCGCCGGGCTCGGCAGCCTGGTGACCGCCTCGCCGCTGCTGCTGGCTCTGGCGCGCCTTGGCGGCGCGCTGTTTCTCGCCGCCTATGGGCTGATGGCGTTGCGCCGCGCCTTCCGGTCCGAGAGCCTGCGCGGGGAGGGGGAGGCGGCGCCGACTCTCGGCGCGGCGCTGGCGGCATGCCTCGCCTTCACCTTCCTCAATCCGCATGTCTATCTCGACACGGTGGTGCTGATCGGCGCGCTGTCCGGCCGCTTCGCCGGGACGGCGAAGCTCGCCTATGGCCTCGGCGCGGCGACCGCTTCGCTCGTCTGGTTCTCCGCCCTCGGCTTCGGCGCCCGCCTGCTGGCCCCGGTCTTCGCCCGGCCGCTCGCCTGGCGCATCCTCGACCTCGCCGTCGCCGCGATCATGCTGCTGATCGCCGCGCGCCTCGCGGCCGAGGCGATGGCCGCGTAAAGCCGTTCATGGTATGATCCCACCGTTTCCGGTGGAGGTTGGCATGCGCGCCTTCATGACCATCCTGTCGGGCTTCCTGGCCTGGCTGTGCAGGGCCTTCGAAGTCAGGCCCGAGACCATCGCCGACGGCCGGCGCGGCAACCTGCCGCCGCCCTCCGGCGGCATCGCCTCGTTCTAGCGTCGTGCTTTGGTTCCTGACCATTGTCTCGGAAGCACAACACAACGCATTGAACCGGCCCGGAACCCTGGAGGCCGTCGCGCCTCTCGGAGAGGGGCGTCACGCTGCCGATGTCGAGGCCGGCTCGGACCCGGCCAGGCGCGCCTGCAATCGCCGTCCGGATCCGGACCGTGCCGGCCGCCGGGCGGATCGCGGCGCAGCGGGGGCGTGACGCGGACCGGCCATATTGCGTTGAATCCATGTCACAGTTCCGCATTTTTGCCGCACTCTCATTGACTCCAGGTCCCTCGCAACCCTTGGTTAACCGTGGCTATGCACGGTGCGTTAACGGCTGCGGCCGTGGCGGAAGGCCGGCCTCCCATCTGCCGGCGTCGATTGAGAGGTTTGCAATGAACTGGCTTCGCATGGCGGTGGTGGCCGCCGCCTGTGTCACGCTCGGGGCCTGCGCCTATGACACCACGCCCGATCCGGTGCTGTCTTCTCGCGACGCCGAGTTCATGGCGCTGATCCCCAAGGCGACGCCGGACAAGTTCTATTCGCGCTACATGGTCGACAATCCCACCGGCGAGCCGGCGGGCACCATCGTGGTCGAGACCAAGCAGCGGCTGCTCTACTTCACCATGCCCGACGGCAAGGCGATGCGTTACGGCGTGGCGCTCGGCCGCGACGGCTATGGCTGGACCGGCGAGGCGGTGGTGCACCACAAGGCGGAATGGCCGGATTGGAACCCGCCGGCCGACATGATGGCCCGCTGGCCGCAGGTGCGGCCGACCAAGGGGGGCTGGACCAATCCGCTGGGGGCCCGGGCGCTCTATCTCTACCAGGACGGCAAGGACACGATGTTCCGCATCCACGGCACCAACGAGCCGGAGAAGATCGGCCGTGGCGTGTCGTCCGGCTGCATCCGCATGCTGAACATCGACGTGATCGACCTCTACAACCGCGTGCCCGCCGGCACCCGCGTCATCGTGCGCTGACCGCAGGGCGTTTCACGCGGCACGACGGCCGGCCTTCCCGGTCCGGGGCGGGCATGCCCGGCGCCCGGGGGGGCATTCAGCACAGGCGGCGCGGTCCTCGCGGCTGCGTCGGCACGGTCAGGACGGCCGTCGCGGCCGTTCAGGCAGCGTCATCACCAAGGCTCGCGCCGCCCTTCGGGCTGCGCGATCGTCACGGATGACGCCGCCCTTCGGGCTGCGCGATCGTCACAGATGACGCTGCCCTTCGGGCTGCGTCGGGGAGCGGCCGGAGCCTTCTGCCTCACGACTGGGCGTCGATCTGCGTCCAGTGCGGGGTCTCCGCGCTCATCTGGCGCGGCTCCTTGCTCTTGTCCTTGACGCTCACCGCGGCTGCCACTGCCGCCAGGCCGATTTTTCTGTAACGATCCTCCAGTTTCTCGCGCGGCGGCGCCGGCGGCGGCTGGAGACGCGATCTGTCCTCATCCATCGAACTGGTATCCTCAAGTCTTGTTCTTGTCGCTGCATTGCACAACATTTGTGCACTGGTGGCAAGAACTTAGGCATAATTCTACATGGAAATCGGCGTTTTATGTGACGCAAATGCGACAATTACGCATCCTCACGCGACGGCAGGCGCGCCGCCGAGCCGGACCAGGGTGATCTCCGGCGGGACGCCGAAGCGCATCGGCAGGATGCTCATGCCGAGCCCGGCCGAGACCACGAGGTCGCGGTCACCTTCCCGATAATGACCATGCACATAGGCGCGCTGGCCGGGGAGGGAGGGCCGGACCAGCGGTCCGACCACCGGCAGCCGCACCTGGCCGCCATGGGTATGGCCGGACAGGGTGAGCGCGATGCGCGATGGCACGCGCGGGAAGACGAACGGCTCGTGCGCCAGCAGGATCGCCGGGGCGCCGTCGCCGATCTGGGCCAGCGTTGCCGGCAGGTCGTCGGCACCGAGCCAGCGCCCGCGCACCCGGCGCACGCATTGGTCGCCGAGGCCGAGCAGCCAGAACGGCCGGCCGTCCTTGGCGAGGCGCGCCGCCCGGTTCTCCAGCAGCGGTATGCCGTTGGCGGCGAAGGCGGCGCGCACGTCGCGGGCGCCATGCGCCCACATGTCGTGGTTGCCGAGCACGGCATGGACCCCGAGCGGCGCCTTGAGCGTGGCGAGGGCGGCGGCGCAGTCGCTCATGGCGACCTTGCGCGTGATGCCGCCGAGGCTTTCCAGGCCGGTCTCGTAGTCGCCGGCCAGCAGCACCAGGTCGGCACCGAGCGTGTTGGTGAAGGCGGCGATCGCGGCGATGCGCTCGGCGCTCATCCACGGCTCGATCGCATGCACGTCGGCGACGATGGCGATGCTGAGGGGCAGGTCGGCCGGCCAGGCCCTCGGCGCGATGGCGTGGTCGGCGACGGTCAGCCGCAGGATCGGCTCGACGCCGAAGGCATAGCCGCCGAGCCCGAGGCCAGCGCCTGCCGCAGCGCCGGCGCCGATCAGGAATTGACGGCGGGTGAGCATTCCAGGCCGGTCTCCGCAGTGGGTGGCCGCAGGCACCGGCGGCACGTTTCAGTCGGCTTCCCCCGCGGGCGCAGCGCCCTGCTGCTCTGCCTGCGGGAAGCGTCCCGGCTCGATCCGGGACGGCTGCGGCTCGAAGCCCTGTCTCGGCGACGGGGCCCGGCAGGTGCCCTGTCAGGCGGCCTGGCTGTCGTCGCGAAGGCAGAAGGGCAGCTCGTGCCGGGGCTTCTCCACCGTCTTCTCCTTGCGGGCGACCTGCGCTGCCGCCGCGGCGACGGCGGGGATGCCGATCTCGCGATAGAGGCGCTCCAGCTGCTCGCGGGCGCCGGAGCGCTGGTGGGAGGGGGTACGCGGGTTGTGATACTCGGACATTGTCTACTCCATGACGCAGGGCCTCTGCAGGCATCGGCCCCGGCGCTTTGTTCGCCGCCAATTGCAGCATCGAAAAGGCGGACTTGTGAAATGGCGGCGGCGATCGAAATACGCCGCCGGACTGTGGCAAAGTTAGCGAAAGCCTGATGAATGTCGGATTAACCGCCCCTTCATGTCAGCCCATATTGGGACGGATACCGCCGGGCGATCGGCAAGGACTGTGCCATGCGGCACAGACATGCCGGCCCGAGGCGGCAGGGCCGGCGCGGCGTGCGGAGCATCTGGGCCTTTCCATGCCGGCTGCGGGCGGCCATCATGGCGAGGGAGGTTCCACCATGCCGGCTTCCGCCTGGATGATCGCCCTGGTCCCGGTCGTCGCAGCCGTCATCGGTGCGGCGGTGGCGACCCGTCTGCGCCCCGGCCCGGTGGTGGTCAGCGCCATCCAGCATTTCGCCGCCGGTGTCGTCTTCGCCGCGGCGGCCGGCGAGATCCTGCCCGACGTCATGCATGGCGGTTCGCCCGTCGCCACGGTGGTGGGCGGCGCGGCCGGCGTCGCTGCCATGCTGCTGGTCGGCCGGCTGGAGGAGCGCGTCGCCGGCCCGGTCGGCCTGCTGGCCGCAGCCGGTCTCGACATCCTGATCGATGGCCTCGTGCTCGGCATCGCCTTCGTCGCCGGCGCCAGGGCAGGCCTGCTCCTGACCCTCGCCCTGACGCTGGAAGTGCTGTTTCTCGGCCTGACCGTGGCGAACGAGCTCGGCGAGACCGTGACGTCGCGCCTGCGCATCGTCGCGATCACCACCGGCCTGGCGCTGCTGCTGCCGGTCGGCGTGCTGATCGCCGCGCCCGTCGCAGCCTTGCCCGGCCCGGTGCTGACCGGCTTCTTCGCCTTCGGCCTGATCGCGCTGCTCTATCTCGTCACCGAGGAGCTGCTGGTGGAGGCGCACCGCACGCCCGACCGGCCCTGGGTGACGGCAATGTTCTTCGCCGGCTTCCTCATCCTCCTGGTGCTGGAGGAGGTGGCCGGCTGAAGGGCGCCCACCGTCCTCAGGTCGGCGGCTCGATGTGCCGGAGCTTGTCGGGGTTGCGGACGATGTGGATGGCGACGATCCGGCCCTCCGCGACGTCGAGGGTGGTGGTCTGCAGCGTGCCGTCGGGCCAGCGCTGCACCAGGCCGGGCGAGCCGTTGATCCAGCGCATCCGCATCGCCGGCGAGCCCAGCCCGTGCCCCGCGATCTTCTCGGCGACGCTGAGGAAGAAGCGTTGGACCTTGTCGCGTCCGGCGATCGGGTTGAGCAGCGCCAGCACCTTGCCGCCGCCGTCGGAGGTCAGGACCACGCCCTCGGCGAGGATGCGGGCGAGCGTGCCGGCATCGCCGCTGACCGTCGCCTGGTGGAAGGCCCGGGCGATGCGCTCACCCTCGTCCGAGGCCACGGCGAAGCGCGGCCGGGCCTCGCGCACATGGCGCCGGGCGCGGGCCGCCATCTGCCGGCAGGCCACGGGCGTGCGTCCGATCGCTGCCGCGACCTCCTCGAAGCTCGCATCGAACACGTCGTGCAGCAGGAACGCCGCCCGCTCCAGCGGCGACAGGCGCTCGAGGGCCAGCATCAGCGTCACGGAGAGGTCGAGCCCGGCCTCGCCGGCCGCCTGGTCCGCGGTGCCGGCTGCCTCGATCAGCGGCTCCGGCAGCCACGGCCCGACATAGGTCTCACGCCGGGCCTGGGCGGATTTGAGCTGGTCGAGGCAGAGCCGCGTCACGGTGCGGGCGAGGAAGGCGCCGGCATTGGCGACGACGGCGCGGTCGGCCGCCTGCCAGCGCAGCCAGGCCTCCTGCACCGCGTCCTGGGCGTCCGCCACCGAGCCGAGCATGCGGTAGGCGAGGCGGAACAGCCGCGGCCGGTGCGGCTCGAACGCCGCGGTGCCGTCCGCGTCCGCCATGGCCCGCGCGCTCATGCCGCCTTCGCCGTCTCGACCGGATGCACCGAGCGCGACGCGATGGCGAGGCGGTTCCAGCCGTTGATGGTGACGACCAGCACCGAGAGCCTCACCGTCTCGGCCTCCGTGAAATGGCGGCGCGCCTCGTCATAGACTTCGTCCGGCGCATGAGTCTGCGCGATCAGCGTCAGCGCCTCGGTCCAGGCGAGGGCGGCGCGCTCACGGTCGGAATAGAGCGGCGATTCGCGCCAGGCGCTCAAGAGGTAGAGGCGCTGCTCGCTCTCGCCGTCCTTGCGGGCCTCCTTGGAATGCATGTCGACGCAATAGGCGCAGCCGTTGATCTGCGAGGCGCGCATCTTGACGAGATGGATCAGCGAGGGCTCCAGCCCGCAGCCGCGCACATAGGTCTCCAGCCCGAGCATCGCCTTGAAGGCGTCGGGGGCGACGGTGAAGGGGTCCAGACGGGGCGTCATGATCTCTCTCCTCAGCGGCCGGAACCGCCCGGCCTCGAACACAGGACGAGATGGCGGGCCTGTGTGTGACACGAGGGGGAGAGAAAATTCGCAGCGGCCGGGCCGGTGGCGCGAGGAGGCGTGCTAGCCGGCAGGCCACGCAGGCGCCGGCGAGCCACCGCCGCGGCCTGGCCGCGGGGGGCGGGCCCGTCTCTCAGAGCTTGATCTGGAGCTTGACGTCGCCGGGCCGGCCTTCTGCGGCGCGCTCGAAGGCGGCGATGCTGTCCTGGAAGGCGAAGGTGTGGCTGATCAGCGGCTTGAGGTCGACCTTGCCCGAGGAGATCATCGCCAGCGCCCGGTCGAACACGTTGGCATAGCGGAAGATCGTCTCGATGCGGATCTCCTTGGCCGCGGCCGAGACCACGTCGAAGGCGACCGGCTCCACCGGCATGCCGACCAGCACCAGGCAGCCGCCCGGCCTGGGCAGGGCGAAGATGCCCTCGAAGGCGCGCGGGCTGCCGCTGGCCTCGAACACCACGTCGGCGCCCCAGCCGCCGGTCTCGCGCGCCACCGCGTCGGCGAGCGCCTCCCGGCGGATGTTGACCGGGGTGATGCCGGGATAGCGCCCGGCGATCGCCAGCTTCTCGTCGACGAGGTCGGCGATAACAGCCCGGCTGCAGCCCCCCGCCAGGGCCGCCAGGGCGACCATGATGCCGATCGGCCCGGCGCCGATCACCACGGCGACGTCGCCCGGGGCGATCCGCGCCTTGGCCGCCGCCTGCAGGCCGACGGCGAAGGGCTCGACCATCGCTCCTTCCGCGAAGGAGACGTTGTCCGGCAGCTTGAACGTGAAGGCGGCCGGATGCACCACCTCCGGCGTCAGGCAGCCATGCACCGGCGGCGTCGCCCAGAACACCACGCTCGGGTCGACATTGTAGAGGCCGAGCTTGGAGGCGCGCGAGGTCAGGTCCGGGATGCCCGGCTCCATGCACACCCGGTCGCCCGGCCGGAAGCCGGTGACGGTGCTGCCGACCTCCACCACCGTGCCGGCCGCCTCGTGGCCGAGCACCATCGGCTCGTTGACGATGAACGGGCCGATCCGCCCATGCGTGTAATAGTGCACGTCGCTGCCGCACACGCCCACCGTGTCGATGCGGATCCTCAGGTCCCCCGGCCCGACCGCCAGGGGCAGGTCGATGTCGCGCAGCGACAGCTCCCGAATCCGTTCCAGCACCAGCGCGCGCATCGGCGGTCCTCCATTCTCGGCGTGGCCGCCCCTCGGACGGGCGCACGTGTCTCGTTGGGTCGTGTCGTGCGTCCGGCGCGGCCCCGGCTAGAGGGCGTTGCCGGCCTTGTCGAAGAGATAGGCCCGGGCGGGATCGAAGCCGACCGAGAACCGTTCGCCCTTGCCGAGGATGGTCCGTCCCGGCACCTGGAGGGTGACGGTCTCGCCGGTGCCGGTCTGGGCATGGATCAGGGTGCTGCCGCCGAGGCTCTCGGAGAGGTCGGCGACGAGGTTGATGCGGCTTTCGCCGCCCTCCAGCGTCAGGTGCTCGGGGCGCAGGCCGAGGGTGACCTCCCCGGCAGCCGTCGGCCGGCCCGGCAGGCGCAGCGGCGCGGCAAAAGCCGGATGCGCGAGCTCGAGCCCGGCTTCGCCCGCTCGCGTCACCGAGGCGGCGATGAAGTTCATCTTCGGCGAGCCGATGAAGCCGGCGACGAAGATATTGGCCGGCCGGTCGTAGAGGTCCTGGGGCGAGCCGACCTGCTCGACGCGGCCGGCGCGCAGCACGACGATGCGGTCCGCCAGCGTCATCGCCTCGACCTGGTCGTGCGTGACATAGATCATGGTCACGCCGAGGTCTCGATGCAGCCGGGCGATCTCCACGCGCATCTGGGCGCGCAGCTCCGCGTCCAGGTTCGACAGCGGCTCGTCGAACAGGAACAGCTTGGGGTGGCGCACGATCGCCCGGCCGATCGCCACGCGCTGGCGCTGGCCGCCGGAAAGCTGGCGCGGCCGGCGATCGAGCAGGTCCGTCATCTGCAGGATGCGCGCGGCCTCGGCCACCTGCCGGTCGATCTCGGGCTTGGGCACCTTCGACATCTTCAGGCCGAAGGCGATGTTGTCGCGCACGCTCATATGCGGGAACAGGGCGTAGCTCTGGAACACCATCGAGACCTGCCGCTTGGCGGGCTCGGTGTCGGTGACGCGCGTGCCGTCGATGAACACCTCGCCCGTCGTCACCTCCTCGAGTCCGGCGATCATGCGCAGCAGCGTGGACTTGCCGCAGCCGGAGGGGCCGACGAAGACGACGAATTCGCCCTTCTCGGCCGCGATATCGACGCCCTTGATGATCTGCACGGCACCGAAGCGCTTCTCGATCCGCTCCAGCTTGAGGTAGCTCATCGCGCCGCTCCCCGGGGATGGCGGGGGAGGGGCCGGCGCATCGCCGCGCCCTTGCGCAGGCTGGCAGACAGGATCACTTGGTGGCTCCCATGGTGAGGCCGCGCACCATGTGGCGCGACACCAGGATTGCGAAGATGGTGACGGGCAGAACGATGACGGTGCCCGTGGCCATGATCTTGCCCCAGGGCAATTCGTAGCCCGACATGAAGCTCGTCGCCACGACAGGCGCGGTCTGGACGTCGCGCCGCGTCAGGATCAGGGCGTAGAGCAGCTCGTTCCAGGAGAAGATGAAGCCGAAGATCGCGGAGACCGCGATGCCGGGCAGGCCGAGCGGCAGGTAGATCCGCCAGAAGATGGTGAACTGGTTGGCGCCTTCGAGCCGCGCCGCCTCCTCCAGATCCTTGGGAATCGAGCGGAACTGGTCGGTCGAGATCCACACCACGATCGGCAGGATGAAGGTGATGTAGACCAGGATCAGCACCAGATGCGTGTCGAGGATGCCGAGGTTCCGCGCCAGGATGTAGATCGGCAGGGCGAGGACGATCGGGCTGATGAAGCGGTTGGAGATGAACCAGAACCACAGGTCCGCCTTGCCGCGGAACTCGTAGCGGGCCAGCGCGAAGGCCGCGGGCGTGCCGAGCGCGACCGACAGGCCCGTGCTGCACAGCGCCACGATCAGCGAGTTGATCACCGCGTTCACCACCTTCTGGTCGGCGAACACGTCGGCATAGTTGGCGAGCGTCGGGCTGAACAGCCAGAGCGGCGGGGAGGCCAGCAGGTCGTTCTGCGTCTTGAACGAGGAGGAGACCATCCAATAGAACGGGAAGACCGTGACCGCGAAGACGACGAGGAGGCCGAGCCCGTGCAGGAGCCGGCCGGGGGTGCGCAGGGACATCACTCGATCTCCCGGTAGAAGAAGCGGATGTAGAGGCGGGCCAGGACGATGGTGATGACCAGGAGCAGCAGCGCCTGCGCCGACGCCAGCCCGAGGTCGAACACGCGGAAGCCGACGCGCTGGATGTAGATCGAGATCAGCTCCGTCGCCGCGCCGGGGCCGCCGCGCGTCATGGTGAACACCACGTCGAACAGCTTCAGCACGTCGGCCGAGCGCAGGATCAGCATGGCGGTGAAGCCGGGCAGGAGATAGGGCATCTGCACATGGGTGAGCAGCGCCCATTTGCTCCCCGTCTCCAGCCGCGCCGCTTCCTCGATCTCCACCGGCACCATCGAGAGCCCGGAGAGGAAGATCAGGGCGCAGAAGGGCGTCCATTGCCAGATGTCCATGACGCAGATGGCGGCGAAGGCGCCGGAGACGTCGCCGAGCCAGTCGAAGGAGGGAAAGCCGAACAGGTTGATCAGGCTGTTGGCGACGCCGAAGTCGCGGTTGAACACCAGCCTTCCCAGGAGCCCGACCACCGCATAGGTCGTCGCCAGCGGGATGACGAGCGAGACGCGCGCCAACGCCTTGAGGAAGCCGAAGCCGGGCCGGTGCAGCAGCAAGGCGACGCACAGGCCGAGGGCCACTTCGAAGGGCATCACCACGCAGAAGAAGCCGGCCGTGCGGCCGAGCGTCTGCCAGAAGGTCGGGTCGGACAGAACCTGCACATAGTTGGCCAGCCCGACGAAGGGGAAGCCCTCGCGCACGCGGGTGAGGTTGTACTGGCGCAGGGACGTCACCAGCGCGAACAGGGTCGGGTAGATCCCGATCGCGAACAGCACCAGCACCGCCGGCGCCAGGAACCAGAACGGCGTCCACTTGCTGGTGCCGGGGCGGGAACGGGGCGGGGCGGGTGCGTCGGTCACGGAAGGTCCGGGGCAGGGGAGGCGGCTCGCCCGTCCCGGTCGCCGAAGCCGGGGATGGGCAAAACGGATCGGCCGGACGCGGGCGCAAGGCCCGCGGCCGGCTGCGACGAGGTCAGAAGCGCCGCTTACTGCAGCAGCTTCTTCTTGCCGTCATAGTAACCTTCCTTCTGCAGGATGGTCTCCATGCGGGTGCCGATTTCCTTGGAGCCTTCCTCCACGGAGAGCTGGCCCAGCATCATCTTCGAGCCGAATTCCGCGATGATCTCGGAGATGGCGGGCCAGGCCGGGAAGCGCGGCCGGAACTCCGGCACGCCCTTCTGCCAGGAGGCGACCATCGGCTCGACGAACGTGTAGGTCGCCTTCACCTGCGGGTCGTCATAGACCGCCATGCGCCCGGAGACGCCGCCGGCTTCGACATAGGATTTGGCGATGGCCTCCGAGGTCGCCCACTGGATGAAGATCCAGGCTGCCTTCTGCTCGGCTTCCGGCGCCTGCGAGGCGACCGCGAGCGAGAAGCCGCCGAGGGCGGGCAGCCGGCCGGCCGGGCCGGCCGGCTCGGGCGCGACGCCGAGGCAGTCGCCGATCTTCGAAGTCTTGGGGTCGGTGAGCGTGGGATAGAAGGCAGACCATTCGGTGATCATCGCCACCTGGCCCTGCGCCAGGCCGTTGACGGCCTCCGCATGGTCCCAGCTGACGATGCCGGGCGGCATGTCTTTCATCAGCTTCTGGCGGTTGGCGAGGCCTTCCTGGCTCTCCTTGCTCATCAGGTTGGAATGGAAGCTCTTGTCGAGCAGCGAGCCGCCGAAGGGCCACAGGAAGCGCATGAAGCTGTCGGCGGACTGCGTCTCGCCGCGCAGCGACTGGAGCGCGTAGCCGTATTGCTTCTTCTCCGGGTTGGTCAGCTTCGGGGCGTAGACGTTCATCAACTCGTCCCACGTCTGCGGAGGCTTGTCGAAGCCCGCATCCTTGAGCATGCACTTGTTGTAGAACAGGAGGCCGGAATAATTGTCGAAGGGCAGGCCGTAGGTGACGCCGCCCCAGGTGCCGAAGGCGTCGAGCAGCAGCGGGAAGAAGCCCTTGAGGTTCAGGTTCGGGTCGGTGATCGAGGCATCGCCGGCGAACTTGTCGATCGGCTGGATCCAGCCGTTCTCGGCGAACTCGCCGATCCAGACGAGGTCGACGAGCGCGATCGACAGGTCGCCCTGGCTGTTGAAGTTGAGCACTTCCTTCTCGCGGGTGTTCTCGTAGGGCACGATCTCGTAGTTGATCTTGATGCCCGTCGCCTTCTCGAACTCCGGCAGGAGCTTGATGATGGCGCGGTAGCCCGGCCGATCGAGGAAGATGACATGCAGCTCCGTGCCCTTGTAGGGCTCGGCCGCCTTGGCGATGTCCCAGGCCTCGGCCTTGGCCTGCGGCGATCCGGCTGTGACGGCGAGTGCCAGCGCAAGGGCGCTGACGGTGTTGCGAAGCAGACTCATGTCGTCCTCCCGTTGATATTCTTATGCAGCTCGCCGTCGCGTGTCCCCGAATGTCCGCCCGCCGTGGCGCTGCCGGACCTCGCGCCGGACGCAGCGAGCCGCTCCGATTCGTCGTGGCCGGGTCGCATTTCCCACCACCAGCCCCGAGATCGATGTCTCGCTGCGGTGTCGACATTAAGCGCGAACGGCCCGGGGTCTAGCGGCAATGAAGCGCCGAATCTGTACTTTGTTGCGTTGTGCGGCGCAGCAAGCCGGCTGTCGCGAGCTTCCTTCCGCAACAAGGCATCAGCGCGGGGCGACGGGTGGAGCGAGGCCGGCGGTGCGCTGGGCCGCCGAGATGACCCGGTGCTTGGCGAGGCGCCGGTAGGCCGAGGGGGTCATGCCGCGGCGAGCGCGGAAGACGCGGTTGAAGTTGGAGACGTTGGAATAGCCGACCTCGAAGCAGATGTCGGTGATCGGCAGGTCCGAATCCGCCAGGAGCTTGCAGGCTTCGCTGATGCGCAGCATCGTCAGGTATTCGGAGAAGCTGTTGCCACTGTTCTTCTTGAAGAAACGCGAGCAGGCCCATTCGCTCATATCCATCAACCTCGCCAGGTCGGTGAGGCGGATGTCGTGCCGGAAATTGTCGACGATGAAGACGAGCGCCCTGCTGATCGAATCCATCGCATGCTGCGCGGTATCGGGCGCGAAATCCTCCGAGGACAGCACTTGATGCTCGCCGCTGGTCGCCAGCAGGCACAGGAGCTGCAGGAACAGGGCCAGACGCTCCAGCCCGCTCACCTCCCCCATCGCCTCCATGAGGGCGGCACCCCGCCGGCGCGTCTCGCCATGGAAGGCGAGGCCGCGCATGGCGAGGGCCAGGAAAGGTTCGAGCTTGGCGATCTCGGGAAAGGCCATGCCGGCCTGGCGCAGCCGGTCCGGATGGAACTGCACGACGATGTCGCGGCCGCGGATGAGCTCGCCCGGCTGGGTGGAGGTGACCCAATCGTGCGGCAGGCCGCTGCCGACAATGGTGAGATGGCCCGGCTCGAACGAGCCGATATGATCGCCGACCAGTGCGATGCCGGCGGCGTTGCGGACGAGATGGATCTCGTATTCGGGGTGGATGTTCCAGACGTTGCGCTCCCAGGGATAATCGTCGAGCCGCCACAGGAACGTCTCCTCGTCGTCCGTGACGATATGCTCGAACACCGGATGCTTGCCCGGTAGCTTGGCTTGTCGGCGCATCGGCGGGCCTTGCGATCTGGCGCGCGCCTCGTGCGCTGCCGGGCGAAGATGGCACGCGATCCGGCGGTCGCGTCAAGCCGGGTCGAACCAGGCTGGAAGCCTGCACGCCGGACGGGAGGGCCGCTGCGCCGGGGCCCGTCCTCCCGTCTCACCCGTCAGAGGACGAAGTCGCTCGCCTGGATCGCGGCGATGCCGTTGACCTGCACGGAGATGTCGGCCTTGCCGTCACCGTCGATGTCGCCATAGACGTAGACGTTGCCGTTCACCGCGGCGAAGCGCAGCTCGCCGCTCCGATGGCTGAAGGCCGCGCTGCCGATGAAGGTGAAGGCCTGGTCGCCGGCAACGTCGGTGCGCGCGTCGATGGCGGCAAGGGAGATCTTGTCGCCCTGCGCGGCGCTGAAGTCGAGGATCTGGTCGCGGCCGCTGGTCTGGTTGCTGTCGGCCGCCGAGGTGAAGATGAAGGTATCGGCGTTGGTGCCGCCGGTCAGCTTGTCGGCGCCGAGCCCGCCGGTGAGCCTGTCCGCCCCCGAGCCGCCGACCAGCGTGTCGTTGCCGCCGAGGCCGTTGAGGTCGTCGGCCCCGGCGCCGCCGTCGAGGACGTTGGCGCCGGCATTGCCGGTGATGGTTTGGGCGAAGCCGTTGCCGGTGAGGTTGAGGGCGGTGGTGGCGGCCGGGGATTTCGCCGCCAGCACTTCGACCGCCGCGGCCGCGGCGAGCGTATAGCTCACGGAGGCGTAGACCGTGTCGGTCCCGCCGCCGGCCACCTCCTCGATCGCGTCGCCGGCATTGTCGACGTAATAAATGTCGTTGCCGCCGAGGCCGCGCATCGTGTCGGCGCCGCCGCCGCCGTCGAGAACATTGGCGCCGGCATTGCCGATCAGCGTCTGCGCCAGGGCGTTGCCGGTGAGGGCGAGGGCGGAGGTCGACGTCGCGACCTTGGCCGCCAGCGTCTCGATCGCCTGCCCCGCCGCCAGGGCGTAGCTCACCGTGGTGTAGACGATGTCGGTGCCGCCGCCGGCCGCCTCGCGCACGACGTCGCCGGCATTGTCGACATAATAGGTGTCGTTGCCGCCGAGGCCGCGCATGTCGTCCGCGCCGCCGCCGCCGTCGAGGACATTGTCGCCGGCATTGCCGGTGATCGCCTGGGCGAAGCCGTTGCCGATGAGGGCGAGCGGCGTGGTGGTGGAGGCGCTGCGAACCGCCAGCACCTCGATCTCCTGGCCGGCCGCCAGGGTGAAGCTCACCGTGGTGTAGACCTTGTCTGTGCCGGCGCCGGCGGCCTCGACCACCTTGTCGCCGGCCTCGTCGACGTAATAGACGTCGTCGCCGGCGCCGCCGCGCATCGTGTCGGCGCCGGCGCCGCCGTCGAGCACATCCTTGCCGCCATTGCCGATCAGGATGTCGTTGCCGCCGAGGCCGCGCAGCCGGTCGTCGCCGCCGCCGCCATAGAGGTACTCGGCGCTCGCCGTGCCGGCGAGGTCGAGGTCGGGGATGGCGTCGGCGAGGACGTGGCCCTGGTTCTCCCCGAGCACGGTCCCGACCGGCACGTCCCCGTCCGCGCCGATCACCGTGCGGTCGCGCAGGTCGGGCAGGGCGAAGGTGGTCCGCCCGTCGCCGCCATACATGGTGCCGAGGAGCGAGAACAGCGCCTGGTTCTGGGCGATCGACAGGATCTGGCCCTCGGCCTTGACCCAGCCGCGCGGCGCGAAGTCCCCGGCGAAGATGGCGATCTGGCCGAGATAAGGCTCGTCGAACGGCGCGCTCCCGCCGTTCCCGTCCCGCGTGGGGAACAGGCCCTGCACGGCGATCATGTAGGTCATCGCCACGCCCGGCCCCTGATTGTCGAAAGCCTCGCCCCGGCCGCCCATCTCGGTCGGCAGCGCGTCATTGGTGACGACCACGCTCGGCGTGCCGAGGATGGTGCCGACCGGGGTGTCGGCCGAGGCCCCCACCACGTTGCGGCCGCGAAGGTCGGGCAGGGCGAAGGTCGTCACGCCGTCGCCGCCATAGGTGGTGCCGATGAGGTCGAACAGGTCCTGGTGGTCGGCGATGGTCAGGAGCTGCCCTGCCGCCGCCATGAAGCCGACCGGCACGAAATTGCCGGCGAACTTGACGATCTCGCCGATGAAGGTGACGCCGCCGCCGCTGGTCTCGCTCGGCACGGTGCCGCTGGTGCGGATCAGCATGGTGGTCGGCTGGGACGGCTCGAGATTGTCGAACGGTGCGCTGGCGCCCCCGAGCCTTCTCGGCAGCCCGGCTTCGGTGAGGTCGACGCCGGCCGTGCCCGCGGTTTCGCCGAGGACGTGATCGGTGAGGCCCGGCCCCTGGCCCGCGCCGATCGCCGTGTGCGCCTGCATGTCGGGCAGGGCGAAGGTCGTCCGTCCGTCGCCGCCATAGGTTGTGCCGAACAGGCTGAACAGCGCCATGTTCCGGGCGATGGAGAGCAATTGTCCGTCGGCGTCGGGGCCCCCGCCGGGCCCGAAATTGCCGGCGAAGGTGAGGATCGCGCCGAGCGGGGTATAGCCCACGCCCACGCCCTCGCGGGCGGGAAAGATGCCCTGCAGCGGGACCCATTCGGTCATCGCCAGGGATTCCTGATAATTGTCGATCGGCGTCGCCATCGCGCTCCTCCGGCACTCGCGGCGCGGCCACCGCGGCGGTGAGCGGCGCCCCGGGGACCGCCGGCCTGCTGCCCTCGCGGGAGGACATGGGGAACGGCCGGACCCGAGTTGTCCTAACGGAAGGCTGGGACGATAAGCCGTGCGGCCGGCACGTGCAAGGGCGGCGCGGCTACGGCGCCTTGGGCGGCGTCCACGGCGCGGCGCTGGTGATGGTCCAGCCGGCATCGTCGCCCTGGCAGGCATGGCCCTGGTACCAGTGCGTGTCGGCGCCTTCCACCAGCGTGGCGATGAAGGCCTTGCAGGTGCGATTGGCCTCGGCGAACGCGCCGGCGATCGGGGTCACCGCGCCCTTGAGGCCGGTCTCGGGATTGTCCCAGGGCACCGCCTTGCCGGCATTGGCGGGGTCGAAGGCGGCCTGCACCGCGCTCTTGGTCCGGGCCCAGTCGGCATCGCTCATGTTGCGGGAGAAGCGCCCGTCGCGCGGGGCGATCGAGCCGGTGACGTCGTCCTCGCCGGAGCCGAAGATCGGCCCGAGCGGCATGGAGACGGCGCATCCTCCGAGGCAGAGCGCTGCGACGGCGAGGAGGGTTATGCACCTCGCCCTTCGGGCGCTATACACGGCTTCGAGAACGGATACGCAAGACACGCTGGAGCCGATCCTATGACCCAATTGCCGCCGGATGGTGCGGGAGCCACGTTAACGGAAGGTGACTCGCGTCCGGATTCCGCCGATTTCACCGCCGCCACCGAGCCGTTCCGGCTGTTCGCCGCCTGGATGGCGGAGGCCAAGGCGCACGAGCCCAACGATCCCAACGCCATGGCGCTCGCCACCGTCGACGACGCCGGCCTGCCCGACGTGCGCATGGTGCTGCTCAAGGGCTTCGACGAGCACGGCTTCGTGTTCTACACCAACACCGAGAGCGCCAAGGGCCGCGAGCTTGCGGCCACGATGAAGGCTGCGCTGCTGTTCCACTGGAAGAGCCTCACCCGTCAGGTGCGCATTCGCGGCCCAGTGGAACACGTCACCGCTGCCGAGGCGGACGACTATTATGCGAGCCGCCCGCGCGGCAGCCGTATCGGCGCCTGGGCCTCGCAGCAGTCCCGTCCGCTCGAGAGCCGCTTCGCCCTGGAGAAGGCCGTGGCCGCCTATACCGCCCGCTATGCCATCGGCGACATTCCGCGTCCGCCGCACTGGAGCGGCTTCCGTGTCCTGCCCGAGCAGATCGAGTTCTGGCACGACCGGCCCTTCCGCCTGCACGATCGGGTGGTATTCCGCCGCAGCGCGCCGGGCGCGGCCTGGACGAAGCAGCGTCTCTACCCCTGAGCGAGGTCGCCGGCTCAGCGCAGATAGTCGACGAGGTTGAGGCCCTGGATCTTCGACAGCGCGGAATAGGAGGCCTGGAGCTGCGCGGTGTAGTCGGAGACCTTGGCGGTGACGGCGGCGACGTCGACATCGTTGATGTCGCTGATCTGCGATGCGGCGAAGCTCTGATAGTCGCTCTGCGCGGTCGCCGCGCGCTGCAGCGTGCTGGAAGCGAGGCCTGTCTGGCTCTGCAGCCCCGTCACCCCGTCGAGCGCCGCGAGGGTGAGCGAGCTCGCCTGGCTGATGGTCTGCGACGAGACGGAGCTGCCGCCGCTCGCCACCAGGTTGAGCGCCCGGAACAGCTGCTCGAAGGCGGGATTGTCTGCCGTCACGCCATAGCTCACCGTCTGCTCGGCGGAGACGCGTACCGAGGCGGCGGCACCATTGCCCTTGTAATAGGCCGTATCCGCCGTCGACGCGGAGGGCGTGGCGGAGAGGGCGGTCACATCGACCGGCGCCGTGGTGGTGGCGCTGCCGGCGAAGAGGTAGCGGCCCTCGTACTGGGTGTTGAGGGTGGCCTGCGCATCCTGCAGCAAGGTCTGCGCCGTGGCCGCCAGGCCGCTGGTGCCGTCCGCGCCGCTGGCGCCGACGAGATCGGACCGGAACTGGCTGATCAGGTCCGACAGGGTGGAGAGGCCGGTGCTCATCGCCTGGGTCCGGCCGTTGGCCTCGTTGGCCGCGGCCTCGTAGGCGTTGGAACGGGTGACCGAGACCTGCAGGCTGACATAGCGGCCGGCCTGGCTGCCGAGCCCGCCGAAATCGCCGGAGACCGAGCCGGAGGCCTCCTGGAGCTGCGCGCTGGCGAGCTTGGCCTGGGTGCGCATCGCGCCGGCCAGCATCTCGTCGTTCATGGCGAAGGTGGCAACGCGTGTCAGCATCGGCGGGCCCGTCAGGTGGTGGAGACGGCTGACATCAGCGCGTCGAACATCTTGTTGACCGTGGCCAGCACCTGGCCGGCGCCGGAATAGATGTTCTGCAGCTGGGAGAGGCGTGCGACCTCCTGGTCGACATTGACGCCGGTCTCGGAGCTGAGGCTCGCGGCCAGGGCCGACTGCGCGCTGGTCTTGGTCGTCAGGGCGCCGGAGGCCTGCGCCGCGGCCATGGCGATGGTCGAGACGATGTCGGATGCATAGTCGGCGAAGGATGTCTTGGTCAGGCCGAGCGATCCGGCGGCGGCGAAGGTGCGGCTGCCCGTCATCGCCGAGGCCAGCGCCGTGGCGATGGTGCTGGAGCCGCTGGTGATCACCTGGCTTCCCGTCGCGGGCTTGCCCGTCGCCGAGAGGCTCGCCGTCGCCATCAGGCTCGGTGTCGCGAGGATGTCCGCCCGCACCGCGACGTCGCTCGCGCCGGTGCCGGTCAGCAGGTCGTTGAGGCCGAACCAGTCGGAGAATCCCTGGCCCGCCGAGCCGACCGTATCGCCCGACCCGGCGATGGAGACGCCGTCCGCGGCGTTGGTCGAGGAGATGGTGAGCCGGCCAAGCGAATCGATCGAGGCGCTCAGGCCCGAGATGCCGTTGATGGCGCCGACGAGGTCCCCGACCGTGGCGTAGGCCGACAGGTCGAGGTCGCCGGAGGAGACGAGGTTGCCGCTGCTGTCCGTGACGGCGAGGCGCACCGTGCCGCTGCCGGAGAAGGCGGCGGAGGCCGAGGTCGTCGTCGTGCCGGTGAGCGAGGTGGGTGCCGGCACGGCGGTGCCCTGATTGTGCGCGGCGTTGAGGGCGCCGATCAGCCCCTGCGCCAGCGTGTCGAGCTGGTCCTGCGCCGCCGGCAGCACGCTGTCGCGCTGGGTGATCAGCGCGCCGATGTCGCCGGAGCGGATCTGGCCGGTGATATCCGTGCCGTCCACCGTGACGGCGCTGATCCCGGAGCTGGCGGCCCCCGCGGCATAGCTGGTGTCGGCGGTGACGGTGGCCGCGGCGGCGTAGGAGAGCTCGTGGACCTGGCCGTCGAGCAGGGGCTGGCCGCCGCTGGTGTAGACCTTCATCTGGTCGTTGCCGTCGACGTAGTAGGCGACGTCCATCTTCGTGGCGATGTCCTGCAGCGCCGTGTTGCGCTGGTCTTCCAGGTCGGCGGTCGGATCGCCGCGCGCGGCGGCCTGGGCGATGGCGCCGTTGAGGTCGTGGATGGTGGCGAGGTCGTCGTTGACGGTGCCGACGTCGCTGGCGATCGTGGCATCGGCGTCGCCGCGCAGCCCCTGGATGCCGGCCGAGGTGCTGCGCAGCTGCGCGGCGACCGCGTCCACGGCCTGGACGGCCTGCGCCTTCAGCGTGTCGCTCTCCGGCGTGTCGGCGAGCTGGCCGAGCGCCGTCTCCAGGGCGGCGATGGTGTTGGCGAGCGAGGTGCCGGTGCCGCCCGTGCCGTCCGTGGTGCTGCCGAGCAGGCTCTGGAGCTGGTCGGCATAGCTCTCGGTCGCGGTCGCGGCGCCGAGCTGCGTCGTCGCCCCGACCAGCGACTTGAGCAGGAGACGATCGACATTGCCGGTGATGCCGGTGATGGCCGTGCCGCTGCTGGAGCCGCCCGTAACCAGCGAGACCTGCGTGGCGGTCTTGCGGGTGTACCCGGCCGTATCGGCATTGGCGATGTTGGCGGAGGCGAGGTCGAGCTGGACCTGCGTCGTCAACAGCGCCGAGGTGGCGATCGAGCTGGCGGCCTGCAGCGACATCGGCTCCCCCTTCCCGGCGGACGGTCAGGCCCGCAGGCCGGCCTTCAGGTTGACCGGCCGGGTGCCGGCGAGCCGCTGCGTGCCGTCGCTGCCGTAGACGGCGGGCGGGGCGAGCTGCTCGCGGATCGCCGACATGATCGCCTCGACCCGGTGGCGGCTGGCGGCGATCGCCGTCTGCAGCCGGTCGAGGTTCTCGTCCATCGCCTGGCGCAGCACGGCGGTGCGGTCGACGAGGCGGGCGTGCCGCGGTCCCCTGGCCGCCGCGATGTCGAGCTCGCGGCTGCGGATGCGGCGGACATGCTGCTCGAAGCTGTCGGCGAGGACCTGCTTGCGGCCGCTCACCGTCGACAGGCTCGCCGGCAGGCCGCAGGCCAGGATGCGGTTCTCCTCGCTGATCACGTCGATGAGCTCTTCGACCAGGGCGATCACGCTCTCGATCTCGGCGCCGGGGTCGAAGGCGGCGGCCGGCACCATGGCGGTCGGGTGGACGTCGTGCGGGGTGGGGGGGCTCGTCACGGCCGTGGTCTCCTCATGTCAGTCGGGCGGTGCGCCGATAGCTGGCGCAGGCGCGCAGGCTGTGCGACACGCCCGCGAGCTCGCGGCCGACCTCGGCGGCGCGGCGGTCGAGCTCCCGGCGCAGGGCCGCCAGGTCGTCGAGCAGGCTCGCGAGCCTGCGCCGATCCGCCTCGGCCAGGTCCGGGCGGCTGCCGGCGAGCCGGCGCGCCGCGGCGGCAATGCGCCGCGCCTCGCGCCCGAGATGCTCGTCGCTTGCTTCCTCCGGGCGCGCCATGGTCAGCGCACCGCGGTGATCAGCGTGTCGAACATGCTCTTGGCGGTGGTGATCACCTGCGCCGCCGCCGAATAGGCCTGCTGGGAGGCCATCATCGTGCTGAACTCGTGGTTGGTGTCGGTGGTGCTCTCCTCGAGCTCGCCGCCTTCGACGGCGCCGGCCCCGCCGGTGCCGGCGACGTGCAGGGTCGCCGTGCCCGAGGCGTCGGTCAGCGCGTAGGTGCCGCCGCTCAGCGCAGTGAGCGCGTCCGGGTCCATGAAGGTGGCGACCGGGATCTTGTAGAGCGCGATCGACTGGCCGTTGTCGTATTTGCCGTAGAGCGTGCCGTCGGTGCTGTCGACATAGATGCTGGCGAGCGAGCCCGCGGCAACGCCGTCCTGGTTGACCGTGAGGCTGACGCCGAGCGTCGAATCCGTGCTGGCATATTGGCTGAGGCCCGAGGCCGCGCCCGTCGTGCCGAGGTTGAGGGCGATCGAGCTGTTGGCCGCGCCGGTCGTCCATCCCGTCAGCGTCAGGCTGGGCGGGGAGGGCGAGGTGCTGGCAAGCGTCCCGTCGCTGTTGAAGGTCACCGTGACGGTGCCGCTGGTGACGGTGGCCGCCGTGGTCGCCGCATTCGAGGCCAGAGTCGGGTTGGCGAAGCTCGCCGTCCAGGTGTTGTCGCCGGTCTTGGTCCAGGTGACGGTGCTGTTGGCGGCATTGCCGAGGGAATCGTAGAGGTTGAAGGTGCTGGTGAAGCTCTGGCCGACCGTGGCGTTGGCCGGCAGGTTGCCGACCAGCGAGGCCGTGGTCGTCGGCTTGGCCGCGGTGGCGAGCACGCCGGTGTCGATCAGGGAGAGGTCGTTGGTGGTGGTGCCGCCGCTGATGTTGCCCTGGGCGTCGGTCTTCCAGCCCATGAGATAGACGCCGTCATTCTCGAGATAGCCGTTCTTGTCGACCGTGAACTGGCCGTCGCGGGTATATTCCAGGTCGCTGCCGGTCGTGCCGTCGCTGACGACGAAGAAGCCGTCGCCGTTGATCGCCATGTTGCTGGACGTGTCCGACGCGGCGAGGATGCCCTGCGCCGTGACGTTGGTGCGCGTCGCCACGGTGACGCCGCCGGAATTGTAGGATGTGTCCGTGGGGTCGACCAGCATGCTGTCGAAGCTCCCATAGGTGGTCTTGTAGCCGTAGGTCGAGGAGTTCGCGAGATTGTCGCTGACCATCGACAGCACCTGGCTCTGGGCGTTGAGCGCGGTGACGGCGGAATCGATCGCTCCGAGCAGGCTCATGGTCGCCGCTCCTCAGACCACGATGCCGAGGCCGCTCGCCACCGTCTTCACGGTGGTGGTCAGCGTGTCGAGCTTGGTGTTGGTGAGCTCCTCCTGCCCATAGCTGGCGTAGGCCATCATCTGGTTCATCAGCGTGCTGGGGTCGGTCGGGCTGGTCGGATCCTGGTCCTTGAGCTGCTCGACCAGGAGGTTCAGGAACTGGGTGTTGTCGAGCGTGCTGTTCGAGGAGGTGGTGCTGGCCGTCGAGGCCGTGCTCGTCGAGGAAAGGGCTGAGACACTCATGGGCAGGGTCCGTCTCTATGCCCGCTCAGACGTTCGGGCTTGGCGCGGGCCAGGCTCTTGCCGTGGCCTTGCTGTTGAAACGGACGAGACGAAGGTTCCAGGCGCAGCTTCGTGCCCGAGGCGCCAAGATAATTTTGCGTATGGACTGGCCTGCGACGCTCGAAGATTAACCTTGCATTGACGGGTCTGCTCGGCAGACCACGAGAATGCTTTGCAGCTCGGCAGGAATGACCATGCGGTGGGAAGATCTTGCCGGGTGTGCCATCAGGCGCCGGCCTCATGGCCGCGGCGATGGCGGCCCGTCGCGCTACGTCATCGGCCCGGGGCGATCCTCAGGGCGCGGCGACGTCCGCGGCCGCGTCGATCGGCAGCCCGGCCGCCGTCATGCCGTCGTCGGGAAGAGACGCGCCGAACAAGAGGCCGGTGGAGAAGCCCATGATCAGGAGGGCGAGGATGGCGATCACCGGCAGCGACACGCCGAAGCCCGACAGGCGCTTGTCGCCCGGCTCCGGCTGTTCGGCGGCGCGGCCGGACTGCTCGTCCGTCATCGCCTTCCAGACGATGCGGTCGGCGAGGCCGATTGCGGGCGCGGGCGACGGGGTGGCGGCGAAGGCGGCGCGCATGCGCCTTGCGGCCTCCAGGCGCGCTGCAGCATCCGGCGATGTGCGCAGGAGCGCCTCCGCCGCGTCGCGCTGCGCGGCCGGCCAGCCCGGCACGTCGTCGCCGAGCCGGTCCAGCAGGTCCTGGAATTCGTCGATGCTCACGAACGCTCCGGACAGTCCCCCTTGTCGACGGACAAGTGCCCCCGGGACCTCCTCCAGATACCGGCCGCGACTCCGCCAAGTCAAGCGGGGGAACCGTCCGGTCTATGCGCCGCCGTTGACCTTCTGGGCCACGACCGCCCAGGCCTCGCGCAGATCGCGCAGGCCGACCAGCAGCTTGCGGTAGCGCTCCGGCGCGTCCGGCGTGCCGAAGGAGCTGTGCAGGGCGACGATCTGCGCCGTGTACATGCGCGAGAGCTGCTCGGCCAGCGCGCCGCCGCGCCGGCTGTCGATGCAGCCGCGCAGGCCCTTGAGGATGTTCGAGGCGCGGGTGATCAGCTTGTGGCTCTCCTCGATTCGGCGCGCCTCCATCGCTGCGACGGCCTGGGTGGTGAGCAGGATGACCTTGTCGTAGAGGCGGACCACCGCCATGGTCGGCGAAACTGTGGAAGCGGCCTGGCGATAGGCGATGGCGGCCTGGGAATGGCTGGGTGTCATGCCGATGAGCTGCTGTTCTGGGCTGCGAGGAGGGCGGTGAGATAGGTCTTGGTGTTCTCGGCGGCGGCGATCTGGGCCTGGATGGTGGCGTAGCGATTGGTCAGCGTCGTCTTGTAGGCGTCCGCATCGCTCTTGATCTGGTCGCTCTGGGACTGCAGCGAGTTGTCGTTGCTCTGCAGCAGCTGGATCTCCTGCGTCAGCGTGCCGGAGGTGCTGTCCGTCGCGCCTTCCGCGGTCTGGTAGAGCTGCTCGGCCAGGCCGGACGACACCGAGACGTCGATGGATTGCGCCGTGTTGCCGGTATAGACGAAGGAATAGCCGGCATAGGCGGTGCCGGCATTGCCGACGATGGTCGCCCCGCGGATGGTGAACAGCGAGGAATCCCCGCCGACCGAGGCGCCGGAGAGGTTGCCATCGGCGTCGACGGAGACGTCGAGGGTGAAGGAGGCCGGCGCGCCGGTGCCGCGATCGAGCAGCTTGAGGTCGCTCGAGGAGGACGTCATCTGGAAGTTCAGCAGCGACTGCACGGCGTCGAGATTGTTGAGGATGGCGTTGTCGAGCGTGCTGGTGTCGAGCGTCAGGTTGTTGGTGGTGTCGAAGGACAGGCCGAGATCGGCCATGGAATAGCCGTCGACCTCGGAGGACAGCGTGTCCTGCAGAGTGCTGGAAATATTGCGCAGCAGGCCGTCCCCGAACAGCGCCGAGTTCGTGCCGTCGCTTTGCGTCACCGATTGCTGGCCGTAGGCGAAGGCGCGCACCGCATTGTAGGCGGTCACCAGGCTCTGCACCGCCGTTTCCACCGTGCTGAGATTGGTGCCGACGTCGGCGGTGATCGAGGTGCCGGAGGGCGTGGCGCCGTAGAGGTGGAAGGTGACGCCGCTGACCACGTCGCTGATATCGTTGGTGGCGCGCGTCACCTGGACGCCGTCCACCGTCATGATCGCGCTCTGCGCGGCCTGGAGCTGGTCGGCGAAGGCGCCGGTGCCGTCGGTCACGCCGAGCTTCTGGAGCACGTCGTCGCCCGAGCCGGCGCTGGCCGTGATGGTCTGCCCGGTGGAGGTGGTGGAGAGGATCATCTCGTAGGACGAGCTCGTCACCTGCAGGATCGAGGCCTGCACGCCGGTGGTGCTGGACTGGTTGTTGACGGCATCGACGATGTCGGCCAGCGACATGGTCGCGGTGACGGCGATGCTGGCGGAGGAACCGTCGGCGGTGCCGATGCTGAAGCTGCCGGCATAGCCGAGGGCGGTGGTGGCGCTGGACTGGGCCGAGCTGCCGAGCTTCTCGGCCGTGGCCAGCTGGCTCACGGTGATGGAATGGCTGCCGATCTGCGCGCCGTTCTCGGTTGTGACCGAAAGCGTGTTCGTCGTGTCGACATTGCCGACCGGCGTGAGATAGGCGGTGCGGCTCTGGAAGGCGTCGGCGGCGGTGTTCGAGGTGCCGGACGGGGCGCGCAGCGCGTTCGCCGCCGTCTGGAGCGTGGACAGCAGCGAGGACAGCGACTGATAGGCGCTGACCTGGGCCTGGTTGGCGGTGATCTTGGCGTCGATCGTGTCGGCGGGCGCGAGACGCTGGGCGACCGCGGCCTCGATGATGGCATTCCAGTCGATATTGGAGATGTCGCTCGTGCCGAGGCTGGCCGTGCTCGTCGTGCTCGATGTGCTGGTCGTGGACGTCGTGGTCGGGGTCGTGCCGGTGGAACTGACCGTGGTCATCGCCGCCCTCTCGCCGTCGGACGGCGGGCCCGCCGGGGCGGACCCGCCTCAAGCCGTCACTGCATCAGCTTGAGCAGCGCCTGCGTCATCTGGTTGGCCTGGCTGGCGGCGGCCACCGCGGCCTGGGTCTTGACCTGCGCGGAAGCGAGCTTGGCCTCCTCGGCGGCGACGTCGGTGTCGGCGATCGCCGAATTGGCCGACTGCAGGTTCTGCGTCGAGGTGGCGATGGTGGCGGCGCGGAACTGGAAGCGCGATTCCTGGGCGCCGATATTGGCGCGGGCGCTCGACACCGAATCGATCGCGGTGTCGAGGGCAGTCAGCGCCGAGGTCGCGCCCGACTGGGTCGAGACGTTGAGGCTGTTGATGCCGAGCGTCGTCGTGTCGAGCTTGGAGAGCTGGATGTTGATCGTGTCGGAGGCGGACTGGCCGACGATGACAGCCACGCCGCCGGAGCCGGTGTAGTCGACCGTGCCGGAGGCGCCGGCAGCCAGCAGCGAGGAGCCGTCATAGGTGGTGCTGGTGGCGGTGCCGTCGATTTCGGACGAAAGCGCGGAGAATTCCTGGTTGATATAGGTGCGCTCGGAGGTGCCGACCGTGCCGGAGGCGGCTTCCGTCGCCAGCGATTTCATGCGCTGCAGGATGTCGCTGATGCTGGCGGCGCCGCCGTCGGCGGTCTGCAGGATGGCGACCGCGTGCGAGGTGTTGGTCGAGGCCTGCTCCAGCGAGGTGATGTCGGAGGACAGGCGCGTCGAGATGGCGAGGCCCGCCGCGTCGTCGGAGGCCTCGGTGATGCGCGAGCCGCTCGCCAGCTTCGACAGCGACGAGGTCTCGGCGGCCGAGTTCATGTTGAGGTAGCGCACCGCGGAGTTGGCGGCGATATTGGTGGAGATCACGGGCATCGGATGCTGCTCCCGGCAGGATGGGGTGGACCGGCCCGGCTCGCGGGCGGAAGGGCGGAACGCGGAAGCATCCGCGTCTTGGATTGCACGGGGAGGGGCCGAATTGCCGGGCGCTCGATCGGGCCCCGGCCTCGTTTATGGTTAACGATCCCTGAACGACTGCAGGATGTCGCCCCTGACCTCGGCCAGGATCTCGCGCAGCTGCTGGCGCCCGCGCTTCAGGAGCGACTCGACCGCCGTCACCGTGGTTTCCAGGACCTCGGCGATCTCCGCGTTCGACATGTTCTCATGATAGGAGAAGATCAGCGCGATGCGCTGCTGGTCGGGCAGGCGGTTCATTGCCGCCTCGAGCATGTCGGTGATGGCGTTCTGCTGCATCCGGTCGAGGGCGTCGGGGCTGGCATCGGGCATGTCCGGCGCGCGCTCCATGTCCTCGGTCCGCGGCAGGCGGCGCAGGTCGATGCAGCGGTTGGTGACGACGCGGTAGAGCCAGGTCGAGAACTTGGCCTTGCCGCTGGTCCAGCGCCCGCGATGCGTCCACACTTTCAGCAGCGTGTCCTGCACCACGTCCTCGGCGTCGGAGGCGTTGCGCAGGATGCGCAGCGCCACGCCATAGGCGCGGTCGGCGTGCCGCTGGACCAGCCTGCGGAAGGCGCCCTGGTCGCTCTGGGCAATGCGCTCCAGGAGGTCGTCGTCGCTGTCGGGGCCCTGGTCCACCGTTCGTGCCGCCCTGATCGGCCGCTCCTGCGCGAAGGCAGGCGATGCTGCGGCTTGGACGACATTCGCCCCGTTATCAAGAGCGAGCGATGCATGGCTCATCTGGACGGCCCCCGGCTGTCGACCGGGCGGGACGGATCGCCTGCCGCTGCCTGGTCTCCGTCAGTTGAACGGGACGCTTGAGATAACCAGGCGTGACTTTTGAAATAAATTTTTGAACTTTTGAAGTTTTTTACTCGGCAATTTCTGCCTGGTGCTAGGAAAACATTGCCTATCATTGAGATTATAGATGTAATGACTTGAGTTTTTGTTCTCCGTACAAAATAGATTGCTGGGAATTTTTCTCCGATGTCGAAGTATTTCTTTGGACCGAAAAATTCTTTAACAGCCCGGCTTCACGCCGCGACCCCGGATATCCCTGTCCGGGCCGTGGAGGCCGCGCCGCATCGCCCGCCGGACGCGGGCAAGTCGGGCGGCGTTCCGGGCGGGATCTCTGATTCGCCTGCTCCGCCCGCGGCGTTCTGCTTGCGCCGGAAATTGCCCGCCGCGCCGTTCAGGGAGCAGGACGACGAAGGAGAACCGGCGTGGATATCCGATCCCTCACAGCGATGCTCGCGACCGCCGCCGCCGAGGGCGTCGCGACGGTCTCGGTCGACATCTTCGACACCCTGCTGCTGCGCCGCTGCACCGCTCCGGACGGGGTCTTCGAGCAGACCTTCCTGGCGCTGTTCGGCGCCGCGGCGCCGGCGCCGGCGGAGCACTGGGTGCAGCATCGCCAGCTCGCCGAGCGCGCGGCGCGGCGGCGGGCCGGCGAGGGGCGCGGCTCGCCCGAGGTGACCATCGAGGAGATCTATGCCGAATTCCCGTTCCGCCTGTTCGGGCTCGAGCGACGGGATCTCGATCGGCTCGTCGCGGCGGAATTCGAGGCCGAGCTTGGCCTCTGCCACATCAATCCCGACGTCGCGGCCCTGATCGCCCACCTGCGCGCGGCCGGGATGGCGACCGGCTTCATCTCCGACACCTATTGGAGCGCCGCCCGGCTCCAGCGGCTGCTGCACCATTGTCAGCCCGATCTCGACTGGGATTTCCTGCTGGCCTCCTGCGACCATCGCCGGGCCAAGGCGGACGGGCTGTTCCCGATCTTCCTGGCGGCTCGCGGCATCGCGCCGGCCGATGCCGTCCATTTCGGCGACAACCCGCGCGCCGACGTCGCCGGCGCGCTGGCGGCCGGCATGCGCGGCCTGCACTACACGCTCGGCTCGGCCGCCCTCGCCCTGGTGGTGCAGCAGGAGCGGGAGGCGGCACGGCTGGCGATGCCCGGTCATGCCGATACCCGTCTCGACGACGGCCTCTCCGCCTTGCGCCGACGCGTGTCCGGCACCGCGGACCGGGAGAGCGCCGCCGCGCTCGGCGCCGAGGTGATCGGCCCGCTGATGCTCACCTTCGACCACTTCGTCGCCGACGCGGTGGAGCGGCTCGAGGCCGCCGGCGGGCGCGTGGCGGTGGTGTTCCTCGCCCGCGACGGGCTGCTGCCGCTGCAGGTCTGGCGCCAGATGCGCCGGCGCCCGGCCGACTATCTCGAGATCAACCGGCGTCTGGCCCTGGTCGGCTCCGCCACCTCGGCCGAGCCGCTGACCGCCTTCTTCCGCGAGATCCGCGCCGTGGACGAGGCCGGGCTCGGCACGATCCTCAAGACCAACGTCTCGCGGGTGCGCTCCTTCTTCTCCAGCCACCCCGGCGGCATCGCTTCCGGCACCGAGCTGGTCGAGGCGCTGCAGCAGCTCTGGGACGAGGGCGACGTGCCCGCCGGTGCCGCCACGGCGCGCGACGACGTGCTGCGCTATTTCCGGCGCACCATCGCCGCCTTCGACGCCTGCACCGACCTGGTCCTGGTCGATCTCGGCTATGCCGGCTCGGTGCAGAAGGCCATCCGCGCCATGTTCGACACCGCCGGCATCGCCACGCGGCTGCACGGCGTCTACCTCCTCTCCTCCGACGACAAGCTCGAGGTGATCGGCGGCGGCGACACGGCGGTGGGGATGATCTCGGACCGGGTGGTGACGCCCCACGCCAAGCGGATCCTTCTGCGCAACATCGCCGTGCTGGAGCAGATCTGCAGCGCGCCGGAAGGGTCGATCGCCGGCTTCGACGGCGAGCGCATCCTGCGCGAACCCGATCCGCGCTCGCAGGCGCAGCTCGCGCTCTGCCGCGAGATCCGCGCCGGCGCGCTCGATTTCGTCCGCTTCGCCGCAGCGGCGGAAGAGGAGGCCCCGTTTGTCGGCGAGGCCGCGATCCGCCGCGCCGCGGCGATCCTCGCCCGGCTGCTGCTGCTGCCCGGTTCTGCGGAGATCGCGCTGTTCGACTCCGTGTGCCACGACGTCAACATGGGCACGCAGATCGCCCGGCCGCTGGTCGAGCCCGATCTCGCAGCCAGGCTCTGCGCCGGGCTCGCCCTGCCGCTCGCCTTCGGCGCCGGCGATCCGCCGATGTGGCCGGCCGCGAGCATGGCGGCGCTGTCGCGCGGCCATGGCCATCTCTATGCCACCGCCAGCGCCCGCGGCCTGCCCGGCTCCCTGTTCGGCGACGTCAAGGAGGGCTCGCTGGTCGTCGGCCTCTATACCGGCGCCGGCGAGATCCCGATCGAAGTCTCCCGCTTCCGCATGCCGACCGGCGAGATCCGCGTGCGCGTGCCGATCGACCAGCGCCGCGGCATCGCCGGCGTGTCGGTGCCGCTCACCGCGGTGGCGGCCGCGGGCGAGCTGCGCGAGGTGGTGGTGCAGTCCGGCGCCGGCGTCGAGGCGGCGATGACCAGCTTCGAAGTGACGCGCCTGCCCGACAACCATTTCGACATGTCGGCCTTCGGCGGCACGCGCCACTACGGCCCGGGCGGCCAGGGCCGGCTTCTGGTGGCGCTGCCGCGCCTGGCGGGGGACATCCTTGTGCTCACCCTGGTCATCGCGCCGTCGGCAGCGGCGTCGGTGGCCGTCCTGCCTCTCGCTGCGACGGCCTGACGCCGCCGGCGACGGCATTCTGCCGCGCTGGCGACAGCATTCTGCCGCGCCGGGGCGACGGCATTCTGCCGCGCTGGGCTAATGCGATCGGGGCCCTGACTGGGAGGGGCCGGGGCGGCCGCCCTGCCGCCCGCCGGGGCCGTGCGGTCCGCCGGGGCCGGGCGGGCTACCGCCGGGCCCTTTGCCGCCGCCCGGTCCGCCCGGACCATGGCCGGGGCCGTGCCCCGGTCCCGGGCCTGGCCCAGGCCCGGGACGGCTGCCGGGCGGGCCACGGTCGCGGTGGTGCATGCGCACGACGTGGAAGCTGCCGCCCGGGCTCTTCTCGATCTCGGCGACGACATGGCCCTCGTCCGGCCCGGTCAGGGCGGAGGCCGCCCAGGACCCGGCGATGCTGAGGCCCGAGCCGAAGCGCAGCCCGCCAGCCACGGGGGCGACATAGGCTTCGACCGAGGCGCGCACCGTCGCCGGGTCGTCCAGCAAGGCGGTGTCGCCCCGGCTCGTGTCGGCCCGGAAAACGCCGCCGGCGAGCCTCCCGGTCAGCACGACGCGCCCGGTCGGCGCTGCATCGAGGCCGGCGACGGCGAGGCTGCCGATGCGTGGCACCCCGTCGAGGCCGGCCGTCACCGGGCCGGCGACCTGCAGGGAAGCGCCGGCGCGGCGTTCGATCAGGCTGGCGATGATGGTGCCGTCCAGCCGTCGCAGGCCGGACACGGCCACGAGCTCGCCCGGGTGCAGGCCCGCGGGAGCGGCGTCCGTCTCGACCGCCTGGCCCAGCACCGTGAGCCGGCCGGGCGCGAGCACTTCGACCGGCCCCACCACTTCGCTGGTGACGGTGATATGCCCGGTGGCGAGACGCTCGCCCTGCCGACGGGCCACCACCTGGACCACGTGCCCGATGCGCAGGGCGGCGGCGGTGGCGGGATGGCCGTCGATGGTGACGCCCACCGTCTCGGGATAGGTGATGCGCAGATCGTTGACGATGATGCTGCCGAAGCGCCGGATGGTGCCGGTGACGCCGGTGCCGCCGATGCCCTTGTCCCGGCTGGGCTTGTTGCCGGAGGCAGGGATGGGCGGCTCGCCGCCGTCCGGTTCCGGCGGATCGAGCGAGCCGGCGGCCGCCGGGCTGCCCAGGGTGGCGGCGAGGCCGGCGAGGAGCCGGGTGAGGCCGCGGCGGGTGAGAACGAGAGGGGGCCTCACGGCGCCTCCTCGCCGCCGGTCGGCGGTGCATCCGGTCCCGGAGCCTCGTCCGGCACTTCCTCGGAAAAGACGTAGATGCCGAAGCTCCAGCGCCAGTTGCCGCCGGGCTCGCGCTCGCTGGCCACATAGGCGTCGCGATTGGCATTCTGCAGCGCGGTCTTGGCCAGGGCGCGGGAGCGCTTCTCGAGCCGCCGCGCCACCTCTTCGGAAAGGCCGTCGTAATGCACCGCCCGCTCCAGGAAGGCGGGCGCCTGGGCGGTGACGTTGCTCACCGCCGCGGCGATGTGGTCGTGCAGGTTGCGCCCGAAATAGTAGAGCTGCTGGTCGTCGCCGCCGCGCGGCAGGAAGGCGGCCTCCAGCAGGCTGACGCGGTTCTCCGCGTCGATGGCGACGATCCTGCGGTCCAGCCATTCGTCGAGCACCGCCCGCGGCCGCACGTCCTTGGTCACCGAGCTGACCAGCGCATCGAAGGATGGGCCGGGGGCTTCGCTCGATCGCGGCAGGGGCAGGGGATTGCCCTCTGCGTCGGTATAGTCGGGGGCCGCGAGCCAGCGTGCGAGGATGGCGCTGGTGCGCGACAGGCCGGTCGGCACCTCGGCGACCGGCGCGCCGGCGCCCCTGAGGCGGCGGACCTCCTTGCGGTGGATGCCGGTGAGCAGGCTGACCCGGCTGTCGGTCTGCTCCTTGCCGGGCAGGGTGAATTCCCGCTCGGCGACATTGACGTAGAGTTCGCGCAGCAGATCCACGATGACGGGAAAGGTGATGCCGCTGCGCACGAACAGGCGCACGAGCGGGCGCAACAGCCGGGCGACCGGCCGGTGCAACCTCGCTGGATCTGGCAGGGGGGCGCCCGTCTCCCGATTCATATGGCCGATCATAACGCCGGGAAGGTCGGAGACAATCACACAGGGTTAACCGATCGTTGACGACGCACAGGAATCGTCTTAACCAGACATATGTGGGATATTTTCCCGCATAAGTCGGTGGAGAGCCTTCCATGCATGCGGTCCGGGCCGGGCGCTCCTTCAGCAGGCCTCGCGCCCTCGGCGAGGCGGCCGAGAGGCTGTGGCGATCCCTGGCCGGCGAGGCGGAGCCGGCGCGCACGGCGGCGCAGGACGTCGATCCGCTGCTGCTCGACATGATTGCCGGCGGAGACATGGCGGCCTTCCGCACGCTGACGGAGCGCCATGCCGACCGGGGCTACGGCCTCGCCTTGCGTATCCTGCGCAGCCAGCCGGCGGCCGAGGCCGTGGTCCAGGACGCGATGCTGGCTGTGTGGACCAGCCGCGCCAAGGCGGTGGGCGACCGCGGCGCCTTCGCGGCCTGGCTGCGCGGCGCCGTCGTCGCGGGCTGCCTGGAGGCGCTCAGGGCCGGGCACGACGGAGCAGGGGAGACGGCGGACGATGCCGCCGCGACGCCGCCCGAGCGCGCCCTGGCCGCGCTGCCCGGCGATCAGCGCATCGCCATGGTTCTCGCCTATCACGAGGGCCTGGACAATGCCGGCATCGCCGGCGCGATGCGGCTGCCGCAGGAAGCGGTGGAGGCCTTGCTCAAGGCCGGCCGCATGGCGGCGCGCGAGGCCCTGCACGGCGGGTGACCGGCTCCGCCGCCGGTGGGGCGGGGCTCGCTCCCCGGCGGCTGCCGGCGATACCCCGTCGGGTGTGTCGATTCGCACAGCGTCAGCCGTGCACCTCTCCTACAGACGTCCGGCGCCGGGCCTCTCGGCGCATCACCCCGAATTCCTTGGAGGCCGATGCCGCGCCCGCGGCCCGGCCCGCCTTTTGTGCGCGCCTGTCATGCTCGAAAGCTTCCTGCAGAACGGTCTCGTCCACGTCGCTGCGCTGATCGGCGTCGCCGCCATGACGTTCCGGAGCCAGCTCCTGTTGCGCGGCCTGCTCCTGGCGAGCACCATGCTCTATATCGTCTACTACCTCGCCGTGCCGCCGGTGCCGATGTGGGCGCCGATCTTCTGGAGCGCCGTGACCGTCGCCATCAACGGCACGATGATGGCGCGCATCGTGCTCGACCGGACGCAGTTCCGGCTGACGCTGGACGAGCAGCGCCTGCAGGCCGAGCTCGGCGACACGCTCTCGCCCGGCGCCTTCCGCCGGCTGATGGCGCTCGCCAGCTGGCGGACGGCCGAGTCCCCGCGGATCCTGACGCGGGAGGGCGCGCCGGTGGAGAGCCTGTTCTACGTGGTCGACGGTGCGCTCGGCATCACCAAGTCCGGCAAGTCCTTTCCGATCGCCGCCGGGACCTTCATCGGCGAGGTCGCCTTCCTGCGTGGCACGCCGGCCTCGGCCACCGCCACGCTGCAGCCGGGCGCGCGCTATGTCGAATGGCCGGCCGCGGCCCTCGGCCGCCTGCTCGACGGCAATCCCAGCCTGCGCACCGCCTTCGGCTCGCTGCTCAACGAGGACATGGCTGCCAAGGTCGCCAACGCCTGAGGACGACGAGGACCGGCCACGCCGACGAGATGTCGGTCCAATCGTTCGATTGAGGCGAATGGTTCGAGCTATATAATGCGTTGGATCGATTGATCCGACCTTGCGATCGTCCGCCGGGACAGGAGAGACCGGCATGAGCATGATCGCCAGAACCGTCAGCCGCCCGGCGGCCCTCGCCGGCTCGACGCCCACGCCGATCCACGCCGGCGTGCTGCCCGGCCTTGCCCTGACCGCGGCCGTCGCCGGTCTCGCCTTCGCGCTGCGGCAGCTGCCGGGCCTTGCCGCCTTCAGCCCGATGATCCTGGCGATCGTCATCGGCATGGCCTTCC
The DNA here is from genome assembly GCF_030814995.1 of Labrys wisconsinensis. Taxonomy (GTDB): domain Bacteria; phylum Pseudomonadota; class Alphaproteobacteria; order Rhizobiales; family Labraceae; genus Labrys; species Labrys wisconsinensis. The sequence continues at coordinate 371,310 of NZ_JAUSVX010000006.1, forward strand.
ACAATCTCTGGGGCACGCCGGCCCGCGCCAGGCCGGGCGTGGTCTTGTCGCTGCGCAAGCTGCTGCGCCTCGCCATCGTGCTGCTCGGGCTGCAGCTCACGGCCCAGCAGGTTGCCGCCGTCGGCGGCACCGGCATCGGCGTCATCGCCCTGACGCTGCTGGCGACCTTCCTGTTCACCACGGCGCTCGGCCGGCTGCTCGGGGTCGAGCGCGGCCTCGTCGAGCTGATCGCCGCCGGCACCTCGATCTGCGGCGCTTCGGCGGTCATCGCCACCAACACGGTCACGGGCGCCCGGGACGAGGACGTCGCCTACGCCGTCGCCTGCGTCACCGTGTTCGGCTCCGTGGCGATGTTCATCTATCCCCTGCTGCCGAGGCTGCTCGATCTCGACGCCCATGCCTATGGCCTGTGGGCGGGCGCTTCGATCCACGAGATCGCACAGGTCGTCGCCGCCACCTTCCAGAACGGGCGCGAGGCCGGCGAGTTCGGCACCATCGCCAAGCTCTCCCGTGTGATGATGCTGGCGCCGACCGTGATCGTGCTCGCGCTGGCCGCGGCCCGCCGCGCGCGTCGCACGGGAACGGCCGAAGTCGCGGCCAGGTCGCCCATGCCCTGGTTCGTGCTCGGCTTCGTCGCGCTCGTCGGTCTCAACAGCCTGGTGACGCTGCCCGCCGGCCTGAAGGCCGACATCGCCACCACCGCGACGGTGCTGCTCACCATGGCACTGGCGGCGATGGGCCTGGAGACGGATATTCGCAAGCTGCGTGCCCGGGGCATGCGGCCGCTGGTGCTGGGGTTCGCGGCCTTCCTGTTCATCGCCGGCTTCAGCCTCGCGCTGGTGAAGATGACGACATGACGCTGGAACAGCTGCGGATCTTCGTTGCGGTCGCCGAGCAGGAGCATGTCACCCGGGGCGCGCGCGACCTCAACCTGACCCAGTCGGCGACGAGCGCGGCCATCGCCGCGCTCGAAGCACGTTATGCCACGAGGCTGTTCGACCGGGTGGGACGGCGCATCGTGCTGACCGAGGCCGGGCGCCTGTTCCTGGTCGAGGCCCGCGCCGTCCTGGCCAGGGCAGGCGCGGCGGAGACGGTGCTGGCCGACCTCGCCGGTCTCAGGCGCGGCTCGCTGGCTCTCGCCGCCAGCCAGACCGTCGGCAATTACTGGCTGCCGCGCCTGATCCACCGCTATCGCATCCGTCATCCCGGCATCGCCGTGACGTTGTCGATCGGCAACACCACCACGGTGGCGGCCATGGTACGCGAGGGCGAGGCGCATGTCGGCATCGTCGAGGGCGAGGTCGACGATGCCGCGCTCGCCGTCGATGCCGTGGCCGAGGACCGCCTCGTCCTGGTGGTGGCGCCCGACCATCCCTGGGCGGCGCGGGCGCCCGAGCCGCCGGACGCCTTCGCCACGGCGCGCTGGGTGCTGCGCGAGCGCGGCTCGGGCACCCGCGCCGTGCTCGAGGCGGTGCTGCGGGCCCTCGCCGTCAGGCCCGACACGCTCGACATCGCCCTGGAGCTGCCCTCGAACGAGGCCGTGCGGGCTGCCGTGGAGGCGGGCGCCGGGGCGACGGTGATCTCGGAGCTGGTGGTTGCCTCTTCGCTGAAGGCCGGCACGCTGGCCGCCGTCGACATCGCGCTGCCGCAGCGCCGCTTCTTCGCCCTGCGCCACAAGGAGCGCTATCGCACCCAGGCCGAGCGCGAGCTCTACCGTCTCCTCGGCGAGCCGACGGGTTGACCCTTGTGGCCTGCCGATCCGTCTCCGACCTTGCTACTGTCCCGCCCGGGAGAGCGGCATGGACGGCGTCATCATCAGGCCCGTGGAAGAGGAAGACGGCGATCGCGGCGCCATCGCGACCTTCCCCTATGATCGCGCCCTGGTCGAGCGCTTCCGCGCTGCCTTCCCGCAGGCGCGCTGGCGCAATGACGAGCGTGCCTGGTTCGTGCCGGGCGTGCGGGCGGCGCAGCGCCTCGCCCGCTGGTTCGCTGGCGAGGTCGAGGCTGGCGAAGCCCATGTCGATGACCGCGGGCGCGATGCCTTCGCCTTCGATCCGATCGACAGCCCTTATCTCGAGCCGGCCGAGGACCTGCGCATCCGCACGCCCTACTCCAGGACGGTGGTGGAGCAATTGCGGGAGGTGCCATGGGCGTATTGGGACGAGGATATGCGGGTCTGGCGCGTGCCGTTCCGCTCCTATGACGAGCTCAGGCGGCGCTGGCCGACGATCGAGGCGGCGGCCCGCCGCAACGAGCCGGCGGAAAGGCAGCGCCGCCGGCGGGAAGCCGAGGGGGCGGTCCGGCAGCCGCAAGCCGCGCGGCTGGCGGCCGAACGCCGGCGCCGGCGTTATCCCGTCGCCGCCGATGCCCTGCCGCCGCCGAACCAGCCGGTGATGACGGCCGGCTACGGCATCGTCGTCTTCGTCGATACGGCCGGCGAGATCGTCGACCCCGCCGTCGCAGCCGCGTTCTATCCCCACGCGGACCGGGACGATCTCGACTTCGTCTGGGCGGACTGGCGCGTGCCGAGCCTGGCGGAGCTGATCGCGGCATGGCCGGCGCGCCATCCTCCCGGCGAGCCCGAGCGGGCCCGCGGCTGGTGGCAGCCCGGCCGCGACGACCTCAGGCAGGCGCGGCGGACCGCGCGAGCTCGCGAGCGGGCGGCGGCCCGCCGCATGGGCGGAGCCGAGGAGCGACCCACCGATCCGGCCTGAACGATGGTGTCGACCGCACGGGCATGGTGAGACAGGCAAAGTCCTTCCGCCGAGGCCGTCATGGTCTTGCCGGGCCGGATTGCCGAAAATGCCCCAGAACATTCCGTCCTTTGCCTGGGGCATGGCAGCGGCCGCGCGGAACTTCTTGCAGGGCCGGCGCATTGATCTGGCAAGAACGTTGCCGCTGCCCTTGCGGCGACCTTCATGCGGGAAGAGCGCGGGCCGGCCGGGCCAGCCGAAACAGTCTTCCGGGATGATCGGCTCAACGATGGCTTTGCCGGACGGCCGCCACGACCCGCCCATTGCCAGTGCAGGAGAAAGCCATGACCGAGATTATCAAGGCCTTCTTTGACAGCCGCGTCGAAGCCACCAAGGCCATCGAGGATCTCGTCGCCGCCGGCATCAGCCGCAGCGCCGTGACGCTGCTGCCGGATAGAGAGGCGGCGGAGCCGTCCCGGGAGGTCGGCAGCTTCGACAACCCCGAGCGCGGGGAGGGCGGCTTCTGGGCGTCGCTGATGCGGCTGTTCACCGCCGACGAGGGGCGCGGCGTCTACGAGGACAGCATGGGCCGGAGCGGCACGCTGCTCCACATCGCCGTCGAACCCGGGGAGGTCGATCTCGTCCAGACCGTTCTGGACGAGCACGACGCGGTGGACATCACCGAGCCGCCGGAGGCCTGGCGACAGGCCGGCTGGATCGATGCGGTGCCCGTCGACGGCGCGCAGGCCGTTCCCGCCGCCGACAGTCCCACCTCCGCCGTGCCGGTGACGGGCGCGACCGGTGCCGGCATCCCCGCGATGCCGGCGCAGGGCGGGCGCGTCGAGGCGCCGCAGCCCCCGTCCTCGACCGCAGCCAGCGGCATCCTCGAGCGCATGGAGGTGATCGCCGCCGACGGCACCAGGGTCGGCACGGTCGACCATCTCGACGGGCGCGACCAGATCAAGCTGGCCAAGAACACCTCGCCGGACGGCCGGCACCACTATGTGCCGCTGGCCTGGGTCGACCATGTCGACGCCCATGTCCATCTGACGAAGGCCGCGCCCGAGGTCCGGGCGAGCTGGTAGGCCGTCGGGGCGGGGCGCATCGCCGAGGCAGCTGTGGGAGCGGCAGCGCAGCCGTTCCCCTTCCGTTCGAACAGGCTTAGGATCGGCGTCATGAGCGATGCCGGTCCGCGCAAGATCATCCATATCGACATGGACGCCTTCTACGCGTCGGTCGAGCAGCGTGACGACCCCGCCTTGCGCGGTCGCCCCGTGGCGGTGGGATATGCCGCCAGGCGCGGCGTCGTCGCCGCCGCGAGCTACGAGGCGCGGGCCTACGGCGTGCGCTCGGCCATGCCCTCGACGACGGCGCTGCGCAAATGCCCCGAGCTGATGTTCGTGGCGCCGCGATTCGAAATCTATCGGGCGGTGTCGCGGCAGATCCATGCCATCCTGGCCGACTATACCCCGCTGGTCGAGCCCCTCTCGCTCGACGAAGCCTATCTCGACGTCACCCGCAATCTGCGTGCGCCTGCGACCGCGTCGGCGACGGCGAGCGAGATCCGCGCCCGCATCCTCGCCGAGACCGGCCTCACCGCCTCGGCCGGCATCTCCTACAACAAGTTCCTCGCCAAGCTCGCCTCGGACCAGCGCAAGCCGAACGGGCAGTTCGTGATCACCCCAGCCGCGGGGCCTGGCTTCGTCGCGGCCTTGCCGGTCGGCCGCTTCCATGGCGTCGGGCCGGTCACCGCCGAAAAGATGAACCGGCTCGGCATCTTCTCCGGCGCCGATCTCATGCGTCAGCCGCTGGCCTTCCTCATGGCGCATTTCGGCAAGGCCGGGCCGTGGTACCACGCCATCGCCCGGGGCGAGGACGATCGCCCGGTGGTGCCGGACCGGCCGCGCAAGTCGTCGGGATCGGAGACCACCTATGCCGACGACCTGACCGAGCCGGCCGCCGTCGAAGCCGGGGTGCGGGCCATGGCGGACGAGGTCTGGGCCTGGTGCGAGAAGGCGCAGGCCTTCGGCCGCACCGTGACCGTGAAGATCCGCTATGCCGATTTCAGGCAGGCGACGCGCAGCCGCACCCTGCCGGCTCCGGTGACATCGCGCGAGGCCCTGCACGATGTCAGCCTGGCCCTGGCGCGCAGCGTCTTCCCGCTGGTCGCCGGCATCCGCCTCATCGGCGTGACGCTGTCCGGCTTCGAGCCCGCCGCCCACGAGGCCTCCGGGCAGCTCGACCTCGGGTTGGAGCCGGCGTCCTGAAGCGTTTTCCAGCGAAGCGGCACTCGGTTCGCGTCAAGGAAATGCGTCGAAACAAAGCGATAGAGAGCGTGATCGATTCAACTTGAAGCGATCACGCTCCAGGTCCGCGATGCTGGCTTCACGCGCGGGATGCTGCCGGTGCCTCAGGCGCCGGGATCCGAGCGCGATGACCAGCGCAGGATCGCCTGCTTTCGGACCATGGGCATATTGACCGGTGGTCGGCGATGACGGATCGATGGCGTCGCCGGCGGCATCGACGCGCCGTGCGCAGGGAAGTCGGACCGCAGTGAGGCGATGATGCACGAGAGCTTTCAACCTGTCGATGCGGCGCTGGTTCCCCGGTTCGCCGGGGTGGCGACCTTCATGCGGCTGCCGCTCGTCGCCTCGGCCGAAGGGCTCGACATTGCGCTCTACGGCGTGCCCTGGGACGGTGGCACCACCAACCGCGCCGGCGCCCGCCACGGCCCGCGCGAGGTGCGCAACCAGTCGAGCCTGGTGCGCCGCGTCCACCACGTCTCCGGCACCGAGCCGTTCAGCCTCGCCCGCGTCGCCGATATCGGCGACCTCTCGGTCAATCCCATCGACCTCAAGGACGGCCTCGCCCGCATCGAGGCCGGGGTCGCGGCGATCGCCGCCGCCGGCGCCATCCCGCTCGGCATCGGCGGCGATCATCTCGTCACCCTGCCGGTGCTGCGCGCCGTGGCACGAGCCCGGCCGGTCGGGCTCATCCATTTCGATGCGCATTCCGACACCAACGACACCTATTTCGGCGACAATCGCTACACCCACGGCACGCCCTTCCGACGGGCGGTCGAGGAAGGGCTGATCGATCCCCGACGCACCGTCCAGATCGGCATCCGCGGCTCGATCTATGATCCGGCCGAGCACGATTGGGCTCGGGCCCAGGGCATGCGCGTCGTCTACATGGAGGAATTCGTCGCCCGCGGCCCGCTCGAGATCATGGCCGAGGCCCGGCGCATCGTCGGCGATGCGCCGACCTACGTTTCCTTCGACATCGACAGCATCGATCCATCCATGGCGCCTGGCACCGGCACGCCCGAGATCGGCGGCTTTTCCACCCGCGAGGCGCAGCAGATGGTGCGGCTGCTCGATGGCGTCGCCATTGTGGGCGCCGACGTGGTCGAAGTGGCGCCGCCCTTCGACGTGGCGGGCCTGACCGCGCTCGCCGGGGCGACCATGGCCTTCGAGCTGCTCTGCGTCATCGCCAGGAGCCTGGCGGCGCGGCGCAGGGCCGGGGGGCTCCCCGGGGAGCCGTAGTCTCGCGGCTCCGCGTGTCGTCCGTCGCCATCGCGCGGTCGAACGGCTATGGTCCGGGCGAGCGCGATGTCGGGATCGGCGTCGCGTGGGCGTCCTTGGGGGGCAGCCCGTATCCGTCGCGCGGGAAGACGAGGTGAGATGCCATGCTCTATGCCATCCTGGCCTATCACGAGGAGGATGTGGTCGCATCCTGGACGCCGGAGGAAGACGCCGCGCTCATGGCCGATCTGCAGCGTGTCCATGGTCAATTCCACCGAGAGGGCCGGCTCGGACCGGCGGCGCGGCTCGGGGCGACGGCGCGAGCCAGCACCCTGCGCGGCCCCGGCGCCGGACTGGTGATCGACGGTCCCTTCGCCGAGACCAAGGAGCAGCTCCTCGGCTTCTATGTGGTGGACTGCGCCACGCATGAAGAGGCGATCGGCGCCGCCCGCGACCTGCGGCGCGCCAATCCCACGGCCGTCTACGAGATCCGTCCGATCATGCTCTATCGCCCCGGCCGGCCGTTCCCGGTGACGGAGGCGCCGGCCGAGGGCGCATGACCGGAACGGGGCTCGTGACACCGGGAGACTATGTCACAGGCCCAGGCGCACGGCGCGCTTGATTTTTACACGGCGCCGGACGACCTATCGCTGATGAGCTCGTCCGCCAACCTTCCCCGCCGCACCATGCTCCTCACGGGGGCTTCGCGCGGCATCGGCCACGCCACGGTCAAACGGTTCTCGGCGGCGGGTTGGCGGGTCCTGACCTGCTCGCGGCATGCCTTTCCGGAGGAATGCCCGTGGGAGGCGGGGCCGGAGGATCACATCCAGGTCGACCTCGCCGATCCCGGAAACACCGAGGCGGCGATCGGCGAGATCCGGCGGCGCATCGACGGCGGCCACCTCCACGCGCTGGTCAACAACGCGGCGATCTCGCCCAAGGGGCAGGGCGGCTCGCGCCTGGGTACGCTGGAGACCAGCATCGCCGACTGGCAATGGGTGTTCCAGGTCAACTTCTTCGCGCCGATCATGCTGGCGCGCGGGCTGATGCAGGAACTCGCCGCGGCGCGGGGCTCGGTGGTCAACGTCACCTCGATCGCCGGAGGTCGCGTCCATCCCTTCGCGGGCGCGGCTTACGCCACCTCCAAGGCGGCGCTGGCGGCGCTGACGCGCGAGATGGCATCGGACTTCGCCCCGCACGGCATCCGCGTCAACGCCATCGCCCCGGGCGAGATCGACACGGCGATCCTCTCGCCCGGCACCGAGAAGATCGTGGCGCAGATCCCGATGCGCCGCCTCGGCACGCCCGACGAGGTGGCCAAGACCATCTACTTCCTGTGCACTGACCAGTCCTCCTATGTGAACGGCGCCGAGATCGCCATCAATGGCGGCCAGCACGTCTGAGCGCGATCGCCGCCGATCCGCTCGCTGCAAGGCCGATGAATCGCCCGTCCCGGCGACTGGAATAACCCCTTCTCGGCCCTTCCATGCCGCGCGGGCTTCCGGTATTCATGCCGCTCCCTGGAATTCATCGGGAAGCGCGGCTGCGTCGCAGCCTCCGGCCGTTTCCGGATGGAATTAGCGAACATGGCAGTCACGGAATGACGACAAGCGGTTTGATGGCTGGCAAGCGCGGCCTGATCATGGGCGTGGCGAACAATCGTTCGATAGCCTGGGGCATCGCCAAGGCCTGCAAGGCGCATGGCGCGGACTTGGCGCTGACCTACCAGGGCGAGGCGCTGAAGAAGCGCGTCGAGCCCCTCGCCGCAGAGCTCGACGCCGTGATCGCCGGCCATTGCGACGTCACCGACGGTGCCACCATTGATGCCGTGTTCGAGACGCTGCGACAGAAATGGGGCCGTCTGGACTTCCTCGTGCATGCCATCGCCTTCTCCGACAAGGACCAGCTCGACGGCCGCTACCTCGAGACCAGCGAGGACAACTTCACCAAGACGATGCTGATCAGCTGCTATTCCTTCACCGCCGTCGCCCAGCGGGCGGAGAAGCTGATGAGCCAGGGCGGCTCTCTGCTGACGCTGACCTATTACGGCGCCGAGAAATGGATGCCGCACTACAACGTCATGGGTGTCGCCAAGGCCGCGCTCGAAGCATCGGTGCGCTACCTCGCCGCCGATCTCGGCGAGCAGGGCATCCGCGTCAACGCCATCTCGGCCGGACCGATCAAGACGCTCGCCGCCTCCGGCATCGGCGACTTCCGCTACATCCTGAAGTGGAACGAATACAACGCGCCGCTGCGCCGCACCGTGACCATCGACGAGGTCGGCGAGTCCGCGGCCTACCTGCTCTCCGACATGTCGCGCGGCGTCACCGGCGAGATGCATCATGTCGATGCCGGCTACCACATCGTCGGCATGAAGAATCCGACGGCGCCCGACATCGCCGTCGCCGGCAAGGAGTGACGTCGGGAGCAGGAGCGCCGGCCGGGCTGTGCGTCCTGCCGGGGGAAAGACGACGCGGGTCGTCGCGAGCCCTCTCGGACCGGCAAGGCGGGATGTGAGAGATCGGACGCCGTCAGCCTTGAAATCTTCGGGGAAACCGGCGAATTCTGGAAGCGGCTCCACGTGGTCGACGCGCGCCGAGCCGCTTCCCGAACCTCCAGCGAACGGATGGCCGTGCCTGTTCTGTACTTCATTCGCCATGGCGAAACCGATTGGAATGTGGAAGGCCGCCTGCAGGGCCAGTCCGATATCCCTCTCAACGACGTCGGCCGCGTGCAGGCGGACCAGGCGGGCCGCAAGCTGCGCGACATCATGGCGCGTCCGGAGGACCTGCCCTGGCTCGTCAGCCCCTTGGCGCGCACGCGCGAGACCGCCGAGCGCGCCCGCCGCGCCATCGGCCTGCCGTCGGTCAGCTATCAAATCGACGACCGGCTGAAGGAGCTGACCTTCGGCGCGTGGGAAGGGCACACCTGGAAGGAGCTGCGCCGGGTCGACAATGCTGGCGTCGAGGCCCGCTTCGCCGACAAATGGGGCTATGTTCCGCCCGACCGGGCCGAGAGCTACGCCATGCTGCGCGACCGCATCGCCGGCTGGCTGGAACATGTCGATCGCGACAGCATCGTGGTCAGCCATGGCGGCGTTGCCCGCGTGCTGTTCGTCATCCTGACCGGCATGAACCCGGACGAGGCAGCCGATGCACCGATCTGGCAGGGCAAGCTGATCGTCTTCCGCGAGGGCCGGGCGGACTGGGTCTGACCCTGAACAACAGCCGGCGGGCCATGACATGCCGCGCGGCTGCATCTGGCCCGGGCCGGCAGGCTGGGTGACCCAGCCTGCCGAAAGTCGATGGCCGCCGACAGGCGGCCACGGCGATTACATCGTGGCCTTCTTCATGCACTCAGCGTGGAATTTCTTGCGCGCCTTGCCATGCAAGTTCTGCTTGGTGGCTTCCGCATAGCACTCCTTCGACATGGCGGCCTTCTTCGTCGAAGTCGCCTTCATCGGCGTCGTGGCCGGTGCAGGCGTGGCGGGAGCGGGCGTCGTGGGCGCCGGCGTGGTCTGCGCGAAGCTGAGACTGGTCCCGACCAGAAACGCGAAGGCGGCGGCGAGCGCGGTTGTCTTGAGCGATGTCATGGTTTCCTCGTCTGATCGCGGGAGTGTTCCACGAAGGTTGATTATGCCCCCCGGGGCGAAATTGGAGCCGGAGTCGTGGTGAAATTGCGACGATATCGTGTCTTTCTCGCGCCAGTCCGTTGATCGAAGGCGGCGGTGCGGCGAAATCGTGGCTTTTCCGACTCGTCAAATGCTCTGGGTTGTGGTCCTTCTGCAATACCCGCCAGAAGGCGGGCATCGGGGGTCTTCATGCTTCGTTCTGTCATCATCGCCGCCTTGAGCTTCGCCGCGACAGCAGCCTCGGGCGAAACGATCGAGCGCACCGTGCCGGCCGACAAGGGCGGTGTGATCGATGCCTTGTTTGGTCTGGAACGCCAGAATTGCGTCGCCTATCGCGTGCGCAACGCCAAGATCTCGCCACAGCCGGCCCATGGCGTTGCGGCCATCGTCGAACAGGCAGCGCCGCTGCCCAAGGACTACGCCCAGTGCGCCGGCAAGGTGGTGAAAGCCCAGTGGCTGGTGTATCGGCCGGCCAAGGGCTTCAGGGGAACCGACACGGTCTCCATTTCCTACACCTTGCCCATCAACACCGGCGAGCAATTCCAGCGCTACATCACCGTGGACTACGCCGTCACCGTGAAATGACGCCGTGGCGGGCCGGGAGGCATTTGACCCCTGCCGGCCCGCCGCCTAGAACACGCCGTCCTCCGGTCCGGCGTTTTCCATGTCGTTCAACAGTTTCGGCCATCTCTTCCGTGTCACCACCTGGGGCGAAAGCCACGGACCTGCTCTCGGCTGCGTTATCGACGGATGTCCGCCACGCCTGCCGGTCAGCGAGGCGCTGATCCAGTCCTTCCTCGACCGCCGCAAGCCCGGCCAGAGCCGCTTCACCACGCAGCGACGCGAGCCGGACCAGGTCAGGATCCTCTCCGGGGTGATGACGGACGAGGCCACGGGAACGCTGGTGACCACCGGCACGCCGATCAGCCTCATGATCGAGAACGTCGACCAGCGCTCCAAGGATTACGGCGAGATCAAGGACAGGTATCGTCCGGGCCACGCCGACTATGCCTACGACATCAAATACGGCATCCGGGACTATCGCGGCGGCGGGCGTTCCTCGGCCCGCGAGACGGCGGCGCGGGTGGCCGCCGGCGCCATCGCCCGGCAGGTCGTGCCCGGCCTCGTCGTGCGCGGCGCCCTGGTGCAGATGGGCCCGCACCGTATCGACCGCGGCAATTGGGACTGGGACGAGGTCGCCAACAACCCATTCTTCTGCCCGGACGCCAAGGCGGCGGCCGTCTTCGAGACCTATCTCGACGGCGTGCGCAAGGCGGGCTCGTCCATCGGCGCGGTGATCGAGGTGGTGGCCGAGGGCGTGCCGCCCGGGCTCGGCGCACCCGTCTACGGCAAGCTCGACGCTGATCTTGCGGCCGCCATGATGAGCATCAACGCGGTCAAGGGCGTCGAGATCGGCGATGGCTTCGCGGCAGCCGAGCTCTCCGGCGAGAGCAATGCCGACGAGATGCGCATGGGCAATGACGGCCGGCTGCTGTTCCTGTCCAACCACGCCGGCGGCATCCTCGGCGGCATCTCCACCGGGCAGCCGGTGGTCTGCCGCTTCGCGGTCAAGCCGACATCGTCGATCCTGCAGCCGCGACGCACCGTCGATCGCCACGGCCACGACACCGAGATCGTCACCAAGGGGCGCCACGACCCCTGCGTCGGCATCCGGGCCGTGCCGGTGGGAGAGGCGATGATGGCCTGCGTCATCGCCGACCATTTCCTGCGGCACCGTGGCCAGACAGGCGCGCCGCTGGCCTGGCCGTTCCAGGCTTGAGTCGGCCGCGGCGACGGCTGCGCTCGTCGCCGCGGCCGGTCGGACCCGTTACATGCCGAGGTCGGAGCGCAGCTCGGTCCGGGCCACTTCGTACTCGGCCTTGAAGTCGTCGCGCGTCATGATGTTGGCGGCGATCAGGCTGCCGGCGATGCGGCCCATCTCCACGTCGGAGCGGAAATGGATGCCGCCGATCACGCGGTTGTCGCCGAACTCCCAGGCTCGCGCCATGATCTCGGCCCGCTTCTCCGGGACCATATCGGACAGGACGATCCCCATCAGCGTGCCGACCGTCGCATGACCCGACGGCCAGCCGCCGGACTTCGACATCGGCACCGCGGGATGAACCAGGTCGGAGAGCTGATGCGGCCGCGGCCGCTTCCAGACGGATTTCGCCGGGTCGACCACAGCGCCCTCGGTCTCGACGACGCGGGCGAAGAAGGCGGAGAACTTGGGCAGATTCTCGCTGGCGAATTTCGGTCCCATCACGTCGGCGAAGCGCCAGACGTTCTCCTCGGCATCGGCCTTGGCCCGCGCCTCCATTTCGGGCGTGCGCGTCACCTGCAGCGTCAGCACCTCGCCGAGCTCGGCCTTGGTCTTGGCCGAATCATTGGCGGGCGGTGGCGGCAGGATCCGGACGAGGTCGAGATCGGCTGCGGTGATGAAGGGCTTGGCTTCGTCGGCGGCGGCCGGAAGGGTGGAGAACCCGAGGCCCGCGATCAGGGCAAGGGCAAGCAGTTTGGTCAATGGTCGCATCGAACAACCCCCAGTGGTGATGAGCAGTGCGACTTAGGGGCGAGGCTGTGACCGGGTCATGACGCCGAGCAGGGTCTCCCGGACCTGCCTGCTCCTGGCAGTCCGAGCCGCCTTGATTTTGCACGGGGAATGCAAAATCAAGGCGTGGCGAAAGCCGCGGCAAGCTGCCTGGGCTCTCCGGCGCCTGGCGCGCCGCCGCCTTCACACGCCCCAGGTGGCGGGGTCGGGTACCGCTTCGCCGCGGTCGAGCCAGGTCAGCCCACGCGCGCAAAGCCGACGCCTCGGTTGAGATCGGTGAGGAAGACATCGGCCAGCGGACCGATGCCCCCACTCGTCGCGGGGCATCGTCCGGTCCGTCAACTCCGCCCGGGGTCATAGGGTCGTTCGTCGCGCAGGCGCTTCAGCGCCGCCGCGAGATCCGGGTCGATCCGCTCGGGCAGCACGACGCGCGGCGTCACCAGGAGATCGCCGGGCCCATCCTTGGCCTGGATGCCCTTGCCCTTGAGACGGAAGGTCCGCGCTCCGCTGGTGCCCGGCGGCAATGTCAGGTCCACCGAGCCGTCGAGGGTCGGCACCCGCACCTTGCCGCCGAGCGCCGCCTCGTAGAGCGTGACGTTGACGTCGACCCGCACGTTGCGGCCGTCGGCACGGAACTGCGGATGTGGCTCGACCGTCACCGTCACCAGCGCGTCGCCGGACTCCCCGCGGAACGGGCTGGGCTCGCCCTGGCCCTTGAGCCGGATGGTCTTGCCCTCGGCGATGCCGGCGGGGACGGTGACATCGACGCTGCCGCCGGGCAAGTCGATCCGGACCTTGCCGCCGAGCGCCCAGGTGGTGAAGGGCGCGCGCACGGTTGCCTGGACGTCGGCGCCGCGCGGCGCAGCTTCTCGCGTGCCGGCGCGTCCACCGCCGCCGAACATTTCGCTGAGAATGTCTTCGAAGCCGCCGCCGCGGCGGCCGCGCCCGCCGCCGAAATTGAACTCGAAGCGGGTATCCTGGCCCGCGCCGCCGGGACCGCCGGCCCCGAACCCTTCGAATCCGTGGAAGCGCGGCTTGCCCTCGGCGTCGATCTCGCCGCGGTCGAACTGGGCACGCTTCTTCTCGTCGCCGAGGATCTCGTAGGCGCTGTTCACCTCAGCGAACTTGGCGGCTGCCTTCGGATCACTGTTCTGATCCGGATGATATTGCTTGGCGAGCTTGCGGAACGCCTTCTTGATATCGGTGGCGCCTGCCGACTTCGATACGCCCAGTACAGTATAAGGATCACGCATAAACCCCTCCCGCCGGTCCCCTGGGGCGGCCGGCCTGCCACGCCATTCGGCCATGGCCATGGCCCTAGATGGGAAGCGCGAAGCGGATTCGCAACGTCTGTTCGCGGCCTCGCCGGCGCGCTATGGATCGTCAAAGCATTCCGGATCCAGCTCATGCCGCTGCGCGCCATCCTCTTCGACAAGGACGGGACCTTTGTCGACTTTCATTCGACCTGGAGCCCGGCCGCCCATGCGGTGATGCGGCGCCTGGCAGCGGGGGACGAGGACAAGCTTCGCCAACTGATCGAGGTGAACCATTTCGACGTCGAGACCGGCTTGATCCGTTCGACCTCGCCGATGATCGCACAGTCCTCGGCCGACTACGGCGTCACCTGGGCCTCGGTGCTCGGGGTGGCGGCCGACGCGGCGTTCTTCTCGCGCATGGACGGGATGTTCCGGGAGGAGGGGCTGGCCACGGTCGCGCCCATCGGCGAGCCGACCCTGATGCTGGCCGAGCTGAGGCGGGAGGGCTACGCCCTCGGCGTCATCACCAACGATTCGGAGGCCGGCGCCCGCGCCCAATGCGACAAGCTCGGCCTCACCGCCTGGTTCGACGCGATCATCGGCTATGATTCCGGGCATGGCCGCAAGCCCGAGCCGGGCCCGATCCTCGCCTGCGCCCGGCGGTTCGGCGTCGCCCCCGGCGAAACGGCGCTGGTCGGCGACACGTTGCACGACCTCCATGCGGCCAGGGCCGCCGGAGCCACGGCGATCGGCGTGCTCTCGGGCTTTGCGGGCGAGGCGGAACTCGCCGAGCATGCCGACCACGTCCTGCCCGACATCATGGCGCTGCCGGCGCTGCTGCGCCGCCTGCGCGCCTGAGCGCCGATGCGCCTCTTCATCGTCCGCAAGCCGATTGCAGTGGCGAGCGCCGCGCGACTGGTCGCGGTCTTCGCCTTCTACGCCGCGGCGATCTCGGTGCTCGTGCTGCGCTTCGGTATCGTCGGCGTCAGGCCGGGCATGACGGCGCTGGCGGCGAGCCTCCTGGTCGCGTTGCTGGCGGTGCTGCTGGCGCTGCTTGCCTTCGTGCGGATCTGGCGCAGCGGTGCGGCGGGAGCCGGTCGCGCCTTTGCCGGGTTCGCCCTCGCCGGCGCTCTGCTGACACCGGCGGCCTACTATGCCGGCAAAGCCGTGGGCGCGCCGGCGATCAACGACGTCACCACCGATTTCGAGATGCCTCCGGCCTTCGTCGCCGCGGCGCGGCTGCGCCCGCGCGATGCCAATTCCACCCGCTACGATCCCGTGCTGATCGCGCGCCAGAAGCGAGCCTATCCGGAGATCCACCCGCTGCTCGTGGATCTGCCGCCCGAGGAGACGCGCAAGCTGGTGCTGACCTTGCTCAAGGAGCGCAAGTGGCAGCTGATTGCCGACACGCCGCTCGCTCTGCCGGACACGCAGGGCCGCGTGCCTGTACGCAGCCCAGCCGGCAGGATCGAGGCGGTCACGAAATCCCTGGTGCTCGGCCTGGAGGATGACATTGCCATCCGCCTGCGCGACGAGGATGGCCGCACACGCGTCGACATGCGCTCGGCCTCCCGCTATGGCCGTTTCGACTTCGATGCCAATGCCGAACGGATCGACGCCTTCCTCGAGGACCTGCGCACCCGTGCCCTGATCCCGATCTCCACGCAATCCGGCGAATAGCCGGCTCGGAGCTCCGGCGACCCCGGGAGCCGGAACCAAGGGCGTCGACAGGGACGGGCATCGGCTTCCGAAGCTGGCCATCTGCAGCTTGACAGCGCTGAGGATCGCATATTTATTGAACGACGTTGAATTAATAAAGCGCAAGCCATCCAAGAGCTTGCGAGGCCAGGAAGCGCGGGAACGGCATGGCTTCTGCATCGCTTGCAGGGCGCGGGCTGACATCGGCCCAGTTGCGCCATTATCACCAGCGTCTGGTGCTGCAGCGCCTTCGCCGGCTCGGCGAAGCGTCGAAGGCGGATCTGGCCAGGGCGGCGGACCTCACCAACACGGCTATCGGCCAGATCGTCGCCGACTTGCGCGACCTCGGCCTGGTGTCGGAAGTCGGCAAGCGCAACGAGGGCCGGCGCGGCCAGCCCGCGACGATCCTTCGTCTGGAGCCGAGCGGGGCTTACGGCATCGGCGTCCGGCTCGACCGCAACCGCATCGAAACCGCTCTGGTGGATCTCGGCGGCGCCCTCGTCGCCCGGCGCTCACATTGCATGCCGCTGCCCCCACCCGCAGCGGCCCTCGCGATCGTGGTCGGCGACGTCGCCGCCCTCGTCGCCACGGCGGAAGAGCTGGCGCCCGGGCGGGTGTTCGGCATCGGGCTGGCGCGGCCCTACAATCTCGGCGCCTGGCTCGACAAGCTCGATCTGCACGATCCCGCCCTCGGCCTTTGGGACGATTTCGATTTCGCCGCGGCCCTCGCGCGGGAAACCGGCCTCGACGTGCACGAGGAGAATGACGGGACCGCCGCGGCGATCGCCGAGCTGTTCCATGGCTTCGGACGCGAGAGCGACGATTTCGTCTATGTCTTCATCGGTCCTGCAATCGGCGGCGGCGTCATCCTGGCCGGCGACTACCGGCGTGGCATCTCCGGCAATGCCGGCGATCTTGCCGTCATGCCGGTGCCGCCGTCCCGCCTCCCCTCGGCGCCACAGTCTCGCGGGCCGGTTGAGATCCTGCTGACGCGTGCGTCCGTGGTGGCGCTGATACGCCATCTTCGGGCCTGCGGCCGGCCGGTGGAGGGCATGGACGACCTGCCGGCTGCGATCGCCGCCTGCCCGGATGCCTTCCGGGAATGGCTGGACGACTGCGTCGAGGCGCTGGTCGGACCGGCTCTGTCGGCGCAGGCCCTGCTGGACGTGCCCAACATCATCCTGGATGGCGATCTCTCAGCGGCCGTGCTCGGCGAGATCGTCGATCGTTTGCGCGATGCGCTCGCAAGCGCCATCCCGGAAGCGCGTACGCCGCCGCGGCTGCGTATCGGCACCTTCGGCTCCAGCGCCCATGCGCTGGGGGCTGCGAGCCTGCCGCTGTTCATCCATTTCGCCCCGCGGGCCGGCCTGGCCGCCAATGCGCGGCCGGCCGCACCGCCGGGACGGGATCAGGCCCGTGTGGCCTGATCCGGCAGGAGTCCGCGTCGCTCCGATGGGCCGGGGCGGCGGATACGAAGCATCGCGTCGGGCGATGCGCACAAGGGAGGATCCGATGCACAGGATTTTGAAGGCCGCGATGGCAGGCGTAGCTCTGGCTGCGCTGGCGGTCGGCGCGGCTCAGGCCGGCGACATCGTCGGGCTGATCACCAAGACCAACACCAATCCCTTCTTCGTCAAGATGAAGGAGGGCGCCGAGGCCAAGGCCAAGGAGCTCGGCGTCGAGCTGCAGAGTTTCGCCGGCAAGTACGATGGCGACAACGACGCCCAGGTGGCGGCGATCGAAAGCCTGATCTCGGCCGGGGCCAAGGGCTTCATGATCGTGCCGAGCGATTCCGCCGCCATCGTGCCGACTGTGAAGAAGGCGCGCGACGCCGGCCTGCTGGTGATCGTGCTCGACACGCCGCTCGACCCGATCGACGCGGCCGACGCCACCTTCGCCACGGACAATTTCAAGGCCGGCGAACTGATCGGCACCTGGGCCAACAAGACCCTCGGCGACAAGGCCAAGGATGCCCGGATCGCCTTCCTCGACCTGTCGCCGAACCAGCCGACCGTCGACTATCTGCGCGATCACGGCTTCATGAAGGGCTTCGGCATCGAGTTCAAGAATCTGAAGCACTATGGCGACGAGACCGATCCGCGCGTCGTCGGCCACGACGTGACCAAGGGGGCCGAGGAGGGCGGCCGCACCGCCATGGAGAACCTCCTGCAGAAGGACCCCTCCATCAACGTGGTCTACACCATCAACGAGCCGGCGGCCGCCGGCGCCTACGAGGCGCTGAAGGCCGCGGGCAAGGAGAAGGACGTGCTGCTGGTCTCGATCGATGGCGGCTGCCCGGGCGTCAAGAACGTCAAGGACGGCGTCATCGGCGCGACCTCCCAGCAATATCCGCTGCTGATGGCGTCCATGGGGCTCGAGGCGATCATGAAGTTCGCCAAGGAAAAGACCAAGCCCGCCAACACGCCCGGCCTCGACTTCTTCGACACGGGCGCGACGCTGGTCACCGACAAGCCCGTCGAAGGCGTCCCCTCGATCAATACCGAGGAAGGCCTGAAGAAGTGCTGGGGCTGAGCCGTCGCGTCGCCTCCCGCCTCTAGCGGGTTGCGGGGGGGGGGGGGGGCCCCCCCCCCCCCCCCCCCCCCCCACCCCCCGCCGCGGGGGGGGGGGGGGGGGGGGCCCCCCCCCCCCCCCGCGCGGGGGGGGGGGGGCCGGCCCCGCCCCCCCCCGCCCGCGGACCCGGGGCGGCCCGGCG
>NZ_JAUSVX010000020.1 GCF_030814995.1 Labrys wisconsinensis
ACCGACTTGCCCGAGCCGGTGGTGCCGGCCACGAGCAGGTGCGGCATCTTCTCCAATTGGGCGATCACCGGCTCGCCGCCGATGGTCTTGCCCAGCGCCAGGGCGAGCTTGAACTTCGAGTTCGCGAAGTCTTCCGAGGCGATCTGCTCGCGGAAATACACCATCTCGCGCTTGGCGTTGGGCAATTCGATGCCGATGACGTTGCGCCCGGGCACCACGGCGACGCGGGCCGACAAAGCCGACATCGAACGGGCGATGTCGTCGGCGAGGCCGATCACCCGCGAGGACTTGACGCCCGGCGCCGGCTCCAGCTCGTACAGCGTCACCACCGGGCCGGGCCGCACATGGATGATCTCGCCGCGGATGCCGAAATCCTCCAAGACGCTCTCCAAGAGCCGCGCATTCTGCTCCAGCGCCTCCGTCGAGATCGTTGTCCCAACCTGCTTGCGCGGTTCCGCGAGCAGGTCGATGGGGGGCAGCTCGTACACGCCCGCGAAGCGCGGCGGCGGAGCCTGGCGCGCGGGCAGGGGCGAGCGGGCATAGGGATGGACGGACGCAACGCGCTGCGGCTCGGCGGCGCGGGCGGGGACGGGGGCGGGTGGCTCCGCCGCATCCTCCTCGTCCTCAGCCTCCTCGCCCTCGTCCGGCGCGAGGCGCGGGGCGGCGGCCTGCGACCGGCCCGGCCGGTCGAGACGCGGATAGGTCGGTACGACCGCCGGCTCGTCCTCGTCCAGAACCGCGTCCTCGTCCTCCGCGTCGGCGATCGCGAAGGCGCCGTCCTCTTCATCCAGCTCGTCGTCCGCTGGCCGGACCGGCTGGAGAGCTTGAGCGGCCGCGGGGCGGCGGTCCTGCGGCCCGGCCGCCGGCGGCCGGGAGGCCCGCACGGGCTGCACCGGCTCGGCGACGGGCTCCTCGTCGTCGATCGCGAAGGCTTCCTCCTCGTCGTCCTCCGCCGGCTGCGGCGGCTGAGGCGCGGGGCGGCGGCTCGGCGGCACGGCCTGGGGCAGGCGTCCGGCCCGGACCGGCCGCGCCGGCTCCGGGGCGTCCTCCTCGTCATCGACCGCCGGGGCCTCGGCCTCCTCCATCGCCCGAGCCGCCGCAGGCCGGCCCGATTCGACGGGCTGCGGCCGGGCGGCGCGGGCCGGACGCACAGGCTCCTCCTCGACGAAGATCTCTTCCGGCGCCGCGGGGATGATCTCGACCGCCTCGGCTCCGGCATGCTGTGTCTGGAGGGGCTCGGCCTCCGCCTCCAGCCGCAACGGCTCGGGCTCGACCGGCAGCAGGCCGCCGCGCGGCGGCGACCAGGAATAGGCGCGGAAGAAGGAGACGATCGGCGCCTGCGCCAGCAGCAGCGCCGGACGAGGCGCCGGCGGCTCCGGCAGCGTGCCCTGCCACTCCAGGCTCTCCCAGAACACGGCGTCGGGCAGGTTCGACCAGGCGCCGGCGGGAGGGGGCGGGACGACCGCGTCCTCGACCGGCTGCGGCGAGGCTTCGGCGAGGGCGATCGTCTCGGCATCCGAGGCGACGGCATCCGCCTGCTCCTGGCCTGGGCGGCGCAGCTCGCTGTCGGGCGTGCGGGTGAAGCGCACATTGGCCGGCAGCGAGAGCGAGCGCTGCCAGGGCGGGGTCTGGAATCGCCCGTTCTCGGGGTCGGCGGCCTCGGCCGGCTCGGGTGCCGGTGTGGCCTTTCCGGCCGCTCCGGCCTGCCGGGAGCGAACGATGAAATTGGGTCTGGGGATACGCATGACCGCCTGCGAGCAAGACTCGGGATTTCCGTTTCCGGAACATCGCGCCCAATCGGAAAGGCGTGGTTAACGAGGCGCTACGACAGCTCGTCGGGACCGGCGCGCGCACCCCCGCGCCGATGGGCGGCCGAGGCGCGCCGGCCCGTCACCAGGCGTGTCTCGAGCGCCGCGTCGGCGCCAGCGTCATGGTTTCGAGCGGCCGCCACACCTCGCCGTCGAGCCAGGGGAAGGCGGCGCCCGTCCAGCCTGCCGACTGCGCGAGCCCGGCCCTGTGATTCGACAGGGCGGCGTCGTCCGGGAATGCCGATACCCAGACGAAGACGGTTTCACCCTCCCTCACCGGCAGGCGCGGAAACGAGTTCGGGCTTCGCTCCGTGACGAAGGTCGCATCGATTCTCGCGCCGCCGGCTTCCAGCAGGGGCCGCGCCCTGCGCTCCCACGATTCGGCGAATTCGACCTCCCGTCCGGGCGCGAGCGAGCAGGTGGACACGGTCACGACACCGCTCTGCCCATAGTCCCCGGAGAAGGGCGGCGCGCCACTCGATGCCTTCAAAAGCAGCACGTTGTCGGAATTGACCATCGTGGCGTTCGCCTCCGGTCCCCATCGCCTCCAGGCCTCGCCGCCGTAGAACGCCGCCAGCGCGGCGGCCCGCTCGGCCATTCCCGCGAAGCTGCGCATCCAGACGAAGGCATCGGGGTCGGCCGCGTCGCGGTAGAAGCCGTGCAGCCGCATCCCGGCGGCTTCCTGGGTCTCCACGAATTCGCGTTCGAACACCGCGATCAGCGCCTCCCGCCGCCCCGGCCGAAGGCGGTAACGCCTCAGCTCGAAAACCTCGCCCGATTCCGACATGTCGCCTCCCAAACAGGTTATCTGACCTGTTTAAAACAGGATGATTGACCTGTTCTGTCAAGCCGGTATCGTGCAGGGGGAGAGGGCGATCGAGGTGCCATGCCGCGACGGACGAATGATCCTGATGGAATGCGTCGCCGGATCGTCGATGCCGCCTTCGAGGCGTTCGCGCGCGAGGGATATAACGCAACGCCGATGCACGCGGTCCGGGACCTCGCCGGCGTTTCCTCCGGCGCCTTCGCCCACCATTTCCCGACCAAGCACGGGCTGGGAATGGCGGTCATCCGCGAGCGGGTGGCGGAGGCGATCGGCAGGACCTGGATCGAGCCGCTCGTGCGGGCGGCCGACGCCAGATCGGGCATCCGCTCGGTCTTCGACACGACGATCGCGGAGATCGACGACAGCGGATCGGTCTCGGGGTGTCCCCTGGGGAACCTGGCGGCGGAGCTTTCCACGCAGGGGGAAGGATTTCGCGCCGAGATACACCGGATCTTTCGGCAATGGGGCGATGCGATCGCCGACAAGCTGGCGGCCGACGGCTGCCCGGAAGAGGATCGTGCCGGCATGGCGAGCTTCGTCGTCTCGTCGTTTTCCGGGGCGATGCTGCAGGCCAAGGCCTGCCAGTCGTCGGACCCGTTGCGATCGAGCGCAGCTCAGGTCGAGCGGATCATGAGAGGACCGGAAGCCGAACGGAACCGATCGGCACGTCAATAGATCTCGAATGAGACGGCCGGTCGATCGTGAACACGAAGACGGCCGGGATCAGAGCCTCGCCAACCCTTGTATTGCGCAGGATTTCCTCTCGCCTTCAGAGCGAACGCTGGGGCAGGGAAGCGGATAGAATCCTGTGGACCTTCGTTCCGATGGTTGAATCGGGACGGCAAACGGCTATGACGGGATGCACCGTCGCCCGGCGCCTGGTCGCCACAGCCGATCCGGCTCCGCCCGGCGGGCTCTTCGCCCACCGCCGACCTCGCGGCCGGCCCTCAGGATGGACGTGCCCCCCGTGAAATACGTGTTCCTGATCATTCCCTGCATCCTCTGCCTCTGGGTGCCGCTCTACAACCGCCTGGAGCCGACGCTCTGGAGCATCCCGTTCTTCTACTGGTTCCTCCTGGTGCTGGTCCCGGTGTCGGCGTTGTTCATCTGGATCGCCGCGCGGATCGAAGGCAGCGATTCATGATCGACAACCTCAACTGGACCGCGACGGCGGTCTTCATCGCCCTCTTCGCCCTGGTGACGGTGCTCGGCTTCGTCGCCGCGCGCTGGAAGGCCGGCAATCTCGACGAGCTGCACGAATGGGGCCTGGGCGGGCGGCGCTTCGGCGCCTGGATCACCTGGTTCCTGCTCGGCGGCGACCTCTACACCGCCTATACCGTGATCGCGGTGCCGGCGCTGGTCTATGCCATCGGCGCTTACGGCTTCTTTGCCGTGCCCTACACGATCCTGATCTATCCCCTGGTGTTCGTGACCATGCCGCGGCTGTGGAACGTCGCGCACAAGAAGGGCTACATCACCGGGGCGGACTTCATCTACGGCCGCTACGGCAGCAAGGGCCTGGAGCTGGCGGTGGCCTTCACCGGCATCCTCGCCACGATGCCCTATATCGCGCTGCAGCTCGTCGGCATGGAAAAGGTGATCCAGGCGCTGGGCTTCCAGGGCCAGGGGCTGATGTCGCATGCGCCGCTCACCATCGCCTTCGTGATCCTGGCGCTTTACACCTACAAGAGCGGCCTCAGGGCCCCGGCCATGATCGCCTTCGTCAAGGACATCATGATCTATGTCTTCGTCATCGCCGCGGTCGTGATCATCCCGGCCCAGCTCGGCGGCTATGGCGCGATCTTCGAGGCGGCCGGCAAGGTCTACGCGGCCAAGGCCGCCGCCACCCCGAACGTAGGCCTGACCCTGACCCCGGCGCAGGTCTCGCCCTTCATCACCCTGGCGATCGGCTCGGCCATGGCGCTGTTCATGTATCCGCATTCGATGACCGGCGTGCTCTCCGCCTCCGGTCCCGGCGCGATCCGGCGCAACGCCATGACCCTGCCGGCCTATTCGCTGGTGCTGGGCCTGATCGCCCTGCTCGGATTCATGGCGCATGCCGCCGGCATCCAGGTCGCCAACCCGCAGGATGCGATCCCGCAGCTGGTGCTGAAGATGTTCCCGGCCTGGTTCGCCGGCTTCTGCTTCGCCGCCATCGCCATCGGTGCGCTGGTGCCGGCGGCCGTCATGTCGATCGGCGCGGCCAACACCTTCACCCGCAACGTCTGGCGGCCCTTCGTCGAGCCCGGCATGTCGCCGCAGCGCGAATCCTATCTCGCCAAGCTGATGTCGCTGATCGTCAAGGTCGGCGCCCTGGTGGTGATCCTGTTCATGCCGACCAAGTTCGCGCTCGACCTGCAGCTGCTCGGCGGCGTGTGGATGATCCAGATCTTCCCGGCGATCGTCCTCGGCCTCTACACCCGCTGGTACAGCGGCACGGCGCTGCTGATCGGCTGGGCCGTGGGCTTCGTGCTCGGCACCTGGCTGTCCTGGGGCCCGGCCGCCTGGGTGCCGACCTCGGTCATCGGCGGCTTCGGTGCCTATAACGGCCTGATCGCCCTGGCGGCGAACGTGGCGGTGGCGACGGTGGTCTCGCTCGTCGCCCGCTCGGTGGCGCGGGACGAGACCGCGCCGGCCGATTTCGAGGACGCCCGCAGCCCGGCCTGACCATCCGGACAACGAAAAAGCCCTCCGGCGGGGATTTCCGCCGGAGGGCTTTTTTATGTGGACGCGATCAGCCGTCGATGCGGCGCTTGTAGGTCTCGGGCAGGAACAGGAGGCCCACGACCAGGGTGATGACGGCGACGACGATCGGGTACCAGAGGCCGTAATAGATGTCGCCGGTGGCGGCCACCATGGCGAAGGCGGTGGTGGGCAGGAAGCCGCCGAACCAGCCATTGCCGATATGGTAGGGCAGGGACATCGAGGTGTAGCGGATCCTGGTCGGGAACAGCTCCACCAGGAGAGCGGCGATCGGCCCGTAGACCATGGTGACGTAGAGCACCAGGACGAACAGGATCAGCACCACCACCGGCTTGTTGATCGCGGCCGGATCGGCCTTGGCGGGATAGCCGGCCGCGGTCAGCGCCGCCTTGGCCTTGTCCTGGAAGGCGGCGATGGCGGCCTTGCGGGCATCGCCCGAGACGGCTGCGGGATCGACGCCTGATATCTTCACGCCGCCGATCTCGATCTCGGCCACGGCGCCGGCCGGAGCCGCGATGTTGGAGTAGGAGACGCTGGCCTTGGCAAGGTAGGACTTGGCGATGTCGCAGGACTTGGAATCGAACTTGTTCTTGCCGATCGGGTCGAACTGCAGCGAGCAGTCGGCAGGATCGGCGGTGACGCTGACGGGCGCCGTCTGCTGCGCGGCATAGAGCGCCGGATTGGCCGCCTTCGACAGGGCCTCGAACAGCGGGAAATAGGTCAGCGCCGCCAGGAGGCAGCCGGCCAGGATGATCGGCTTGCGCCCGATCCGGTCGGAGAGCCAGCCGAAGAAGACGAAGCCCGGTGTGGCCAGCGCCAGGGCGATGGCGGTGAGGATATTGGTGGTGGCGCCGTCGACCTTGAGGGTCTTCTCCAGGAAGAACAGCGCATAGAACTGGCCCGTGTACCAGACGACCGCCTGGCCCGCGACGGCGCCGACCAGGGCGAGGATGACGACCTTGAGGTTGCTCCACTGGCCGAAGGCCTCGGTGAGCGGCGCCTTGGAGGCCTTGCCCTCCTCCTTCATCTTGCGGAAGACCGGGCTCTCGGCGAGCTGCATGCGGATCCACATCGACACCGCGAGCAGCACGATCGAGACGAGGAACGGCACGCGCCAGCCCCAGGACGCGAAGGCTTCCTCGCCGAGGGCCATGCGCACGCCGATGACGACGAGCAGCGCGGCGAACAGGCCGAGCGTCGCCGTGGTCTGGATGAAGCTGGTGTAGAGGCCGCGCTTGTTGTTGGGCGCATGCTCGGCGACATAGGTCGCCGCCCCGCCATATTCGCCGCCGAGCGCCAGGCCCTGCAGCAGGCGCAGCAGCACCAGCGCCACCGGCGCGGCGACGCCGGCCGAGGCATAGCTCGGCAGCAGGCCGACCAGGAAGGTCGACAGGCCCATGATGCCCATGGTGACGAGGAAGGTGTTCTTGCGGCCGACGAGGTCGCCGATCCGCCCGAAGACGAGCGCGCCGAACGGACGCACGGCAAAGCCGGCGGCGAAGGCGGCCAGGGCGAAGATGAAGCCGGTGGTCTCGTTGACGCCGGAGAAGAACTGCGCCGTGATCACCGTGGCCAGGAGGCCGTAGAGATAGAAGTCGTACCATTCGAACACCGTCCCCAGCGAGGAGGCGGCGATGACGAGCTTCTCGCTCTGCGTCGCCGCATGGTGTTTCGGCAGGTCGGTGGGAATCGATACCATGGACGTGTCCTCTCCTCCGCGATGCGGGCCGCGCCGGCGCCCGAGACTGCGAGCCTGCTCGGAACGACCGCGCGGCGCTGGGCCGTGCCGGCCTCACGCACCCGTCGGTGGGTCCTCCCATGGCTCCCGGCGCCGCGCTGCGGCGGCTTGCCGGATCGCAGCACCATCTGTCCGGCGGCCCGCAGCGTCCATCCCGACTTTGGTCGGGTGCGGGCGGGGAGGAACAGCTAGGCCCGGCGCTTGGGGAAGGGCATGCCGGCGCTGTGGGCCGTGGCGCCGCCGTCGACGGGGATGATCGCGCCGGAGATGTAGCTGGCTTCCGGCGAGACCAGGAAGGCGACGAGGGCGGCGACCTCGCCGGCGCTCGCCATGCGCTGCTGCGGCAGCTGCAGCTGCTGGCCCGGGCCGAAGCCTTCGATCAGGCCGGCCATCATGGCGGTGTCGGTCGGGCCGGGGCACACGCAATTGACGCGAATGCCGAAGCGCCCGTAGTCCACCGACCAGGAGCGCGTCAGCGCCACCAGCGCGCCCTTGGAGGCGGTATAGGCATCGGCGAGCGGCATGGCGCGCAAGGCTGCGACGCTGGCCATCAGCACGATGGCGCCGTCCGGCCTGAGATGCGGGCGGAAGGTCCGCACCGTCAGCATCACGCCGGTGAGGTTGACGGCCAGCGTCCTGTCCCAGGCTTCGAGCGAGAGCTGCTCGGCGCGGTTGTCGTCGGGCCTGAGGTTGATGCCGGCGCAGGGCACCAGCGCATCGATCGGGCCGATCGCCGCGGCGCAGGCCGCGAGGCTCGCCTCCGAGGTCACGTCGCAGGCATGGTTGGCGATGCGCTGATCGGGATGGGCGTTGCGGTCGAGCGCATGCACGGCCCAGCCCCGTTCCGCCAGCAGGCTGGCCGTGGCGCCGCCGATGCCGCGCGCCCCGCCCGTGATCACCGCGACCGGCTTGCCGTCGCTCATGGCGCCGGCCTCGCCGTTCCCGGCCCGCGGTCGAGCCGGAACACCGGCAGCACCATGTCGCCGGCCGCCTCGAAATCGACCGTGACGCGGTCGCCGCAGCGGGCGTCCGCCGCGCCCTCGCCGACGAGGTTGCTCATCAGCTGCACGCCCTCGTCGAGACGGATGATGGCGATGACATAGGGCAGGCGGTCGGCAAAGCCGGTGGGCGGGCCGGCCATCTGGACCGTGACGGAATAGATCTCGCCCTTGCCGGGCGAGGCGCGCCAGCCGAGATCGTCCGACAGGCAGTGCGGGCAGGCGCGCTTGGGATACATGATCGGCCGGTCGCAGGCGCGGCATTCCTGCAGGACGAAGCGGCGCTCGGCGGCGGCTTGCCAATAGCCGGCGGACCAGGGGCTGGGCTTGGGCAGCGGGCGGGACATCAGGGCTCCCTCGACAGAATGGTGACGTGCGAATCCATCCAGGTGCCGCCCGAGGCGGTCTCGACGGCGTTGACGAGGTCCGGCACCTGGCGTGCGCCCGCCTTGCCCATGAGCTGGCGGAACGCCTCCACCAGCACGGCGATGCCGCCGCCGACGCCGCTATGGCCTTGCGACAGCATGCCGCCGTTGGTGGTCATCGGCATGGTCCCGCCAGGCGCGGTATGGCCGGCGGCGACGAAGGCGCCGGCACGCTCGCCGGCGCACAGGTCCAGCGCATCGAGGGCGATCAGCGCGAAGACGGGATAGGCATCGTAGAGCTCGGCGATCTGGATATGCTGCGGCCCGAGCCCCGCCTGGGCATAGGCCTGCTTGGCGGCCTGCGGGAAGCCGAGGCGGGCAAGATCGGTATCCTGCGACACCGTCCAATGGGTCACGACGGAGGCGTGCCCCCGCACATAGACCGGCGTCGGCGTCATGGCGGCGGCCTCGTCGGCGCGGGCGACGATGAAGGCGCTGGCGCCGTCGGCGAGCATGTTGCAGGTCTTGGCCCGCATCGGCGTCGCCACCATCTTGGAGGCGAGGACCTCCTCGAGGGTCAGCGGCGCGCGGTGCATGGCGTTGGGGTTGAGCGCGGCCCATTGGCGCAGCGAGACGCAGACGGCGGCCATCTCCTCCTCGCTCGTCCCGGTCTCGTGCATGTAGCGCCGGGCGACCAGGGCGCCGACGGCGTTCATGTTGTGGCCGTAAGGGGCCTCCCATTCCTCCGATACGCCGGTCGTGGCGAAGAGGTCGATGCCGGCCTGGCGCGGCAGGGAGCCGAGCGCGTCGGAATGGACGCAGAGCACCGTGCGGGCCTGGCCGCTGGCGATCAGGCCTTCGGCGACGGCGAGCATGCTGGAGCTGGTCGCCCCGCCGGCCATGACCTGGACGTTCATCCGGGCCGAGCGCAGCATGCCGAGCTCCTCGCACAGCCGGGAGAAGACCAGGTCGACGTTGAACAGGCGCGAGGCCAGCGCTCCCGTCGGCATGACGACGTCGATGTCGCGCGGCGACAGGCCGGCGTCGAGGATCGCCTCGCGGCAGGCGAGCACCGCCGCCTCGATCTCGCTGCGGTCGGGATAGCGGCCCGACGGCACCTCGCCGATGCCGACGGCGGCAGCTCTGGCTCTTTCCATGCGCGGGTGTCTCCTTGCGGCGGCGGTCAATGGACCGCGGCGTACATGATGGCTTCTTCGGTGGCGGTGCCGGCACTGAACTCCTCCACCACCCGACCCTTGCGGCAGACGAGGATGCGGTCGGAGAGGCTGAGGATCTCCGGCAGGTAGGAGGAGATGACGATGACGGCGAGGCCGTCGTCGGCGAGGCCGTTGATGATGCGATGGATCTCGGCGATGGCGCCGACGTCGACGCCGCGCGTCGGCTCGTCGAAGATCACCAGCGATGGGCGCTGCACCAGCGACTTGGCGATGACCACCTTCTGCTGGTTGCCGCCCGACAGCTCGATCACCTTCGCGTCCGCGCCGATCGAGCGCACGGCGAGCGCCTCGCTCCAGGTTTTCGCCAGGGCGGCGATCTCGGCGGGCCGCACCACGGCGCCGCCGTGGGCGGCGAGGTGCCCGAGGCCGATATTCCAGGCGATCGACATCGTGTCGAAGAAGCCTTCGAGCTTGCGGTCCTCGGTGACATAGACGATGCCGTCGCGCACGGCCTGGCGCGGCACGCGGTAGCGCACCGAGCGCTCGCCGAGCCGGATCTCGCCGCCGTGGAACAGGTTGCGCTTGGCGATGCCGGCGATGATCCGGGCGGTTTCGGTGCGGCCGGAGCCGATCAGGCCGAACATGCCGGTGATCTGCCCGGCATAGGCTGTGAAGGAGGTGTTGCGCACCACCTTGCCCATCGACAGGTTCTGCACGCTGAGCACCTGCCGGCCCGCCGGCCGGGCCCGGCGCCCGCCCTCGCCGTAGAGGTCCTGCGCCAGGGCTCGCCCGACCAGCGCCCTGACGATGCCGTCGCGGTCGAAGGCTTCGCGCCGGTCGCTCGCCACCAGCCGGCCGTCGCGCAGGATGGTGATGTGGTCGGCGAGCTCCAGCGCCTCCTCCAGCGCGTGGCTGATGAAGACGATCGACACGCCTTGCGCCTTGAGGCGGCGGACGAGGGCGAAGAAATGATGCTTCTCCTCCGGCGTCAGCGAAGCGGTCGGCTCGTCGAAGATCAGGACGCGGGCCTGCTGGCGGACGGCGCGGGCGATCTCCACCATCTGCTTCTTGGCGACGCCGAGCGTGGCGACATTGGCCCAGGGATCGACGTTGAAGTTGAGCGCCTGCAGGAATTGCTGCGCGGCGATGTAGAGGGGGCGCAGGCGGTTGAAGAAGCGCTCGTCGCCGAGGAAGATGTTCTGCGCCACCGTCATGGACGGCACCAGGCTGTTCTCCTGGAACACCATGACCATCCCGGCCCGCATGGCCTCCGCGGGAGAGGCGAAGGCCGCCCGCTGGCCGTCGACGAACATCTCGCCGCGCGTCGGGGTGACGACGCCGGCGATCATCTTGGTCAGGGTCGACTTGCCGGCGCCGTTCTCGCCGAGCAGGGCGTGGATCTCGCCGCGCCGCAGGATGAAGTCGACGTTCTCCACGGCCGGCGTGCCGCCATAGAGCTTGCTGACGCTGCGCAGCTCGACCACGGGAGGCATGCCGGTCATCGCGCAGCCTCCACGCTCGGAAGAGGCAGGGTGAGGATGGCGTCGCCGCCCTTGCTGGCGACGAGAAGCCGGCCGCCCGCCTCGATCGCCGCGGTGATGCCGTGCCGGACGCCGTCGGCGCGGCTGTGCCAGCTCGCGTCGGGCCGGAAGCCATGGTCCAAACCGACGACGAGCCCGAAGGAGCGCGTCGGCGCCCAGGGCTTGAGGATGCCGAGCTGCTTCAGCGCGCCGCCCTGCATCGGCTCGAGGAAGGAGCGCGGCGCGGTGAGCGAGGGCGCGATCCAGTGCGCCTCCTCGACCTCGGCCATCATCTGCTCGCGGAAGGATCGCTCGCGCAGCACGAACTCGATCAGCTGGCTGCGCGGCGCGAACACGGCAAGCCAGGCGCCGCCGCCCGTGCGTGGGGCGAGGCGGGCCGGGTAGCCCGGCAGGTCCGACAGGACCGGAGCCGGGGGGCCGTCCGGCCGGATTGCCAGGATGCGGCTGCGCCAGCTCTCGCTGACGAAGATGCGTCCGCCTCGGGCCAGCACCCCATGAGGGTAGGCGAGGGCGTCGGCCAGGCAGGTCGCCTTTCCCCCTGCCTCGATGCGCCAGACCGACCCGGTGGCGCCGCGCTGCATCAGGTCGCGCCGCCAGTCTTGCGGCGCGTGGCGGGAGGAGCCGAGGCAGACGATCAGCGCCCCCTCCTCGTCGAAGGCGAGGGCCGTGGGACAGACCAGAGGCCGGCCGCCGACCTTGTCGAGCGTCTGTCCATCCCGAGAGCCGCCGAAGAAGATGATCCGCCTGTCCGTGAGACCGACGGCGAGACTGCCGTCCCTGCCGGCCGCCAGGCAGGAGACCGGGGCATCGAAGGTCCTCACGGTCTCGGCAGCTTCGTCGGGGTGCCGGGGCAGCCGCCGCACGTGGTTGCCGCTGGTGAAGAGGACCCCGAGCGGCGTGGCGACCAGCGCGTCCGGCGCCTGGGCCTGCAGCACGAGGGGGGCCTCTTCGAGGGCGCGATTGGGGCGGAGCGCGCCGTCCATCGGCGGCATGGTCACGGCATGCTCGCCGGCGCCGGTGAGCCGGTCGCGCAGGCGGGAGATGAGGGCGATCACGGCTTGTCTCCGCGATAGGAGGCGGCGGCGGTCCAGCCGGGATCGGCGCCGGGGATGCGGTAGCGCCCGATGCGGTTGTTGGAGACGCCGCCGAGGTAGAGCCAGCCGCGGTCCTCGCGCATCGAGGTGATCATCGGGTGATTGACCCCGTGCCGGTCCCACAGGCAGTCGGTGATGCGGCCGCTTTCGTCGAACTTCACGACGCAGCCCGAGTTCATGTTGGGAAACAGCCACTCGTCCGGTGCGACGCGCTCGACCATGCGCTTGCGCACGTCCGGCCGGCGCAGCGCCATGTCGAACATCGGCGTGCGCATGCCGACGAGGGCCAGCCAGTAACCGCCATCCGAGGCGCGGTTGATGTTGTCGGGATAGCCGGGCAGGTCGGGGATGACGATCTCCCGCCGGCCTTGCTTCGGCCCGGCGAACCAGTAGCGGGAGATGCTGCAGCCCCATGTCTCGGCGAAGAAGAAGGACTGGCCGTCCCGCGCCATGCAGATGCCGTTTGGGAAGCGCAGCTTTGGGATGACGGTGCGCGTCGAGCCGTTGCGCGGATCGAAGCAGATGATGCGCCCGTTGCCGCGCGCCTCCAGCGCGTCGACCATCCATTCCGACATGTCGAAGCGGATGGTCGCCTCGCTGAAGAAGATGCGCCCGTCCGGCGCGATATCGAGATCGTCGGCGAGGCGCATGCGCGAATCGTCGATCACCGAGAACCAGCTTCGGTTGGTCTGGTCGGAAAGCTTGGTCACGGTGCGGTCCGGCGCGATGGCATAGAGGCCCATGCCGGCAATGCAGGCGACGAGATTGCCGGCCTTGTCGAAGGCCATGCCGAGAGGGTGGCCGCCGGTGTGGACGAACAGCTCGCGGCGGCGGTGGTCGGGCGCCAGGAAGCGGACGATGTCGCCCTGGCGCGTGCCGCTGTAGAGATGGCCCTCGGCGTCGAGGATCGGGTCTTCCGGACCTTCGATCTCGCCGAGGCCGATCAGCTCGACATCCCGGAGCTTGTCGTTGACGGCATAGGGCGAGGCGGAGCGCTCGGCCGTTTCCGGCGAGGGAGCGAGGGAGAGATAGGTCGGCGCGACATAGACCCGCGAAAGCACCTTGGCGCGGTTCTTCAGCCAGCGCACGTCGATCGCCACCGCGGCCAGCAGCACGAGGCCGAGCACGAAGGAGCTGCCGCCGGTGGGCAGGCCCAGGCGGATCAGGCTGTTGGAGACGATGAGGACGATGATCGCGCCGAGCACGGCCTTGAACACGGAGCCGCGGCCGCCGCCGAGGCTGTTGCCGCCGACGACGGCTGCCGTCAGCGCCAGCACCTCCAGCCCGACGCCGGTGTCGGACCCGGCCGCGTTGAGGCGCGAGGCGTAGAAGATGCCGGCCGCGGCCGAGAGCACGCCCGAGATCACATAGGTGGTGGCGACGGTGCGCCGGACCGGCAGCCCGGCATTGTAGGCCGAGCGGCGCGAGCCGCCGACCGCCAGGATGCGCCAGCCGGGACGCAGGCGCGTCAGCATCAGGTGCAGGACGATCGCCACGGCGATCGCCGCCCAGAGCGACGCCGGCAGGCCGCCGATCTTGCTGAAGCTGATGAAGTCCCAGATCGCCGAGCGCGTCGTCGGCCGCGCCACCTTCACCGCATAGGCCAGGATCAGCATGTCGACGATCGAGCGCACGATGATCAGCGAGACCAGCGTCGTCAGGAACGCGCGCAGCCTGAGGTACCCGATGAGGATGCCGTTGACGATGCCGACGGCCGCGCCGCAGGCGAGCACCACGGGAATGACCACAAGGATCGGCCAGCCCAGCATGTTGAACAGCGCCAGCGTGACGAAATTCGCCAGCGCGAACACCGACCCGACGCTGAGGTCGATGCCGCCGGCGAGCATGACCACGGTCATGGCCAGGGTGACGAGGAGGAGCTCGCCGAACTGCGCCGCCATGCCGCCGAGCCCGCGCACGGTGAGAAGGCCCGGGATCAGGGCCTCGAAGATCGCCAGCGTCGCGACGAGGATGACGAAGGGGATCGCATTGTCGATCCAGTTCTTCGCCAGGATCTCGCCCAGGACATGGTCCGGGACGATCCTGTAGCGCAGGCGGGTCAGGAGGTCGCGCATCGGCGGTTCCGGCTCGGGACAGGGGAGCGGCCGGCGCCCGGGTTCGGTCCCGGGCACCGGACGTGGTCAGGGGCCGTATTTGCGGACGTCGTCCAAGGTCCAGCAGGCGCCGGGATAGTTGCTGTCCTTGTCGATGGTCTTCAGCGGCGTATAGAGCGCGACCGGGTGCTCGCCCGGCTGCGCCGGCTTGCTCTGCAGCAGGCTGCGGACGGCCATCATCAGGTCGCGCGCCTGGCCCTTGGCGTCGTAGCTGATGTAGGTGGTGAAGTTGCCGTTGGCGATGTTGTCGCAGGCCGAGGCCTGGTTGCCGCCGCCGGACGAGACGAGGTAGACCTGCCCCGTCCTGCCCGCTTCCTTGATGGCCGCGGCGATGCCGACATCCATGTTGTCCCACATGCCGATGAAGCCGCAGAGGTCGGGATTGGCCTTCAGGACCGTGCCGGCGATGGCGTGCGCCTTGCTGGCATCCCAGTCGGCGGCCTGGTTGGAGACGATCTTGATCTCCGGGTGATCCTTCAGCGTCGCCTCGATGGCCTGGATGCCGTATTGCGAGGTCGGATTGGTGAGCACGCCCTGCATGACGGCGATCTTGCCGGACTTGCCGCTGCCGGCGCCGCAGAGCTTGACCATGGCATTGGTCTGGCGGACGGCGAGGTCGTACCAGTTGGCGCCGATGACCATGTCGCCATTGGCGTCGGCCTTGAGGTTCATGGTGACGACGGGGATGCCCTGGGCGTTCGCCTGCTGGATCAGGCGGGTATAGGCCTGGATCTCCGGCGGATGGATGACGAGCACGTCGGGGTTCTCGGCGATGAGCTGGGATATGGCCTGCGCGCCCGCATCCACGCTCCAGTTGGGGTCGCGGATGGCGAGGTCATAGCCAAAGGCCTGGGCATCGAGCTTGAGGCCGGCGGCCCAGGCCTCCGTCAGGTCGAAGCCCATGGCGATCGGCACGAAGGCGACCTTCTTGCCCTTCATCGCCGCCGCGCTCTCGTTGACGAGGCCGTCGTCGGGCTGGCCGGCCCGCGAGGGCGTGCTCCCCATGGCGGCGGCGAGCGCCAGCGCGCCGGCCAGAAGTGTCAGAGCTTTGTTCACGAATGCAGTCCTCCCGTTGGTGTTTTCGCGGCTGCCGGTCGCTTGCGGCGGCGCCTACCCGGCGCCGAAGGGGGGGCTTCGGGGCCCATGAACCTCTAGATGTCTCCCTGTTGGGAGGTCTGCTCGTCGCGCGGGTTGACGAGGGAATCGATGACGATGGCGGCGAGGAGCACGAGGCTCTTGACGATGTTCTGCAGGGTGTAGGGCACGTTCATGATGGTCATGCCGTTGAGCAGCACGCCGATCAGCAGGGTGCCGACAACCACGTTGCGGACGGTGCCCTTGCCGCCGCTGAGGCCGACACCGCCGATGACGACCACCAAAATGACGTCGTAGACGAGGTTGGATCGGGCGACGCGCGTTTCCATGCTGTCGACCGAGGTCGCCATGATCACGCCGGCGACGAAGGCGATGGCGGCGCAGCTGACATATTGCAGCACGATCAGCGGGCGCATCGGCACGCCGGTGATGCGCGCCGCCGACGGGTTGTCGCCCATGGCATAGAGGAAGCGGCCCTGCGTCGTGACGCGCAGCAGCACCTCGCCGACCAGCGCCACGGCGGCGAAGAGCAGGACCGGGTTCGGCACGCCCAGCACCGCGCCGCTGCCGATCCACTTGAACCAGGTGTCGCCCGCCGCCTTGAGGTAGACGAGGTTGTCCTCCAGCAAGAGCGAGCGCACGCAGCCATAGGCGGCCGTGCCCATGGCCAGCGTGGCGAAGATCGCCGGGATCTCGACATAGGCGACGAGGATCCCGTTCACGAGGCCGATCGCCAGCGCCAGCCCGAAGCCGAGCAGGATGGCCGGCTCGAGCGCCATGCCGTGATTGGTGAGCTGCAGCACCCAGGCGACCGACACGGCCATGGTCGCCACGATCGACAGGTCGATGCCGCGCCCGATGATGGCCATCGCCATCGCCACGCCGAGGACGCCGAGGATCGAGACGTTCTGCACCAGCGCGAGCAGATTGCCGCCCGTGAGGAAGCTCGGCAGCAGCAGGGCGAAGATGGCGAAGATGATTGCCGTCAGCGCGAAGACGATGGCTTCCTGGCTGATGGCGCGCGGCTTGCGCCGGACGATGTCGGCGGGCGCGTTCACGAGCCTGCTCCGGCCTGTTCGGCGGCCAGGCGCTGCTCCAGGGCCTGGCGCTGCACCTTGCCGGTGGCATTGCGCTGGAGCTCCGCCTCGGCGACGAAGATGACGCGCCGCGGCAGCTTGTAGCGGGCGATGCGTTCTGCCAGCAGGGCGATGACATCGGCCTCGCTCAGCGCGGGATCGCGCGGCACGACGAAGGCGACGGGGATCTCGCCCCATCGCGCGTCAGGCTGGCGCACCACCACGGCCTCCGCCACCCTGTCCGAGGCGCGCAGGACGCGCTCGAGCTCGGCGGGGTAGATGTTCTCGCCGCCCGACTTGATCAGGTATTTCCGCCTGTCGATGAAATCGAGGGTGCCGTCGGCGTTGCGCACGAAGTCGTCGCCCATGTGGAACCAGCCGCCGCGGAAATCGTGGGCAGTCTCCGCCGGCGCGTTCCAGTAGCCGCTGAACAGGGTCGGCGAGCGCAGGCACATCTCGCCAACTTCGCCGATGGCGACCTCCCGGCCGTCGTCGCCGGTGAGCCGCACCTCGCAGAACGAGGTCTGGCGCTTGGAGAAGGAGGCGGGCGCCACGCCCGGCGGGATCATGGCGCCGCTCGCTGGGGCGATGCCGGTCTCGGTCGAGCCGAAGCTGTTCAGGAAGGGCGCATCGAGCAGGGCTGAGATCGCGGCGATCTGCGCCGGCGGCACCAGGTTGGCCATGCAGCCGGCGGCGGCGACACGGCGGACGGGCTTGGACGCATGCTCCAGCGCCGCGATCATGCGTTCGATCATGCCCGGCATCAGCACGAACCAGCCGACGTCGATCCGCGACAGGCCCTCGACGATCGCCTCGGCGTCGAAGCCGTCGGTGATGAAGACCGGCGCGCCCTGGCACAGCGAGGACAGGGACGGGTCGGCGGAGGCCATGTGGAACAACGGCGACCAGGCGATGCAGCCGTCGCCCGGCCTGACGCCCCAGTCCGCCATCATCACCATGCTGCGGGCGATGACGGCGCGATGGCTGATCACGGCGCCCTTGGGCAGGCCGGTGGTGCCGCTGGTGTAGAGGATCAGCAGGCCATCGTCGGGCGCGGCCTCCACCGCGGCCGGCCCGCCGCCGGCGCCGGCCAGCAGCGCCTCATAGGACGGGCCGAAGACATGGAGGGGGCAGCGGCTCGCCAGCTCGGCCAGCGCGGCCTCGTAGCGCGGCGAGACGAAGGCGAGCGCGGGCTCGACGAGGCCGAGGCAATGGGCGAGCTCGTCCGCCGACTGGCGCCAGTTCTGGCAGGCGGCGATCAGGCCCGTCTTGGCGCAGGCGAGCACGACTTCCAGATATTCGGCCCGGTTCTCCGAGAGGATGGCGACGCGATCGCCGCGACGCGCGCCAGCCCTGCGCATGGCGTGGGCAAGCCCGTCGACCCGCTCCGCCAGGGCGCCGAAGGTCAGCGTCCGGGCTCCGTCGATGATGGCGGGCTTGTCCGCTGCCGCCCTGGCGGCATCCCGGAACAGCGCGCCGACGGTCGGCCCGGCGGCTGCGACCATGGCTTCGTGCTCTCTCGCGTCCGAGGCAGGGCCCGCGCTCGTCACGGGGCTCGACCCGACGCGCAAGCGGCCACGAGCGGTGCGGTTTGCCCTCTGCCGTCCATGGCTGCGCTGTCCCTCCCTTGAATTCCGCCCGTGGCGGCCTTTGTTTCCTGATAGTTTCCTATCAAGCAACTTCCGTGTCAACCATGCTTGTGCCATATCAGGAGCCGAGGCGCCGGCGATGCGGCGCGGCAACAGGGGCGGGCGGGAGGCTGGCGTGGCGGCGGTTGGCGAGCTCGGACTGGTCCTGCGCCGGCTGCGCAAGGCGTCGAACCTGACGCTGGAGACGGCCGCGAGGACGGCAGACGTCACCAAGGGGTACCTTTCCAAGGTGGAGTCGGGCAGCGCCATGCCCTCCATCGCCGTGGTCAGCCGCCTCGCCGACGTCTATGGCGTGCAGTTCTCCGACATCTTCATCCCGCAGGGCGAGCGGGGCCCGATCTCCGTGGTCCGGGCCAGCGATCGGGTGCCGATCAACCGCAACGGCAGCGAGCTCGGCTATGTCTACGAGGTGGCCTCGCTCAACAAGGCCGATCCCCGCGCGGAAATCTTCTTCCTGACCTTGCCGTGCATCGAGGGCGAGGGCCTGCCGCGATACCGGCATTCCGGCGAGGAGATCCTCCTGATGCTGGAGGGGCAGATCCGCTTCAACTTCGTCGGCACGGACATCGTCCTCGGGCCGGGCGACTGCATCCAGTTCGAGGCGAGCTTCGAGCATTACGGCGTCGCCATCGGCGGTAAGGAGGCCAAGGCCTTCGTCGTCATCATCTCGGAGCGGCTGCGCGGGTCGTAAGCCGGTGGAGCGGGCGACGACGCTCCATCCCGGCCCGTGCTGCTGCCTGTGGGCGGCGTGTGCGGAGAGCCGTCTCGGAAGCACACGCGGCGCGATCTGGTATAGGATGCCGGCATGACGAGGCCGGTCATCCTGGTTGCCGACGATCATCCCATCTTCCGCGAGGCGCTGAAGATCGCGGTGGCGCGGGCGGCGCCGGGGGCGCTGATCCTGGAGGCGGGCCGGCTCGGCGAGGCGGCGGAGGCGACGCGGCGGGCCGAGCGGCTCGACCTCGTGCTGCTCGACCTCAGGATGCCGGGGGCCGAGGGCTTTTCGGGCGTGGCGCTGCTGCATGCCGAGCGGCCGGAGACGCCGATCCTGGTCATTTCCTCCGCCGACCAGCCGGACGCCGCGGCCGGTGCCCGCGCTTACGGCGCCATCGGCTTCGTGTCGAAGTCGGCGGATCTCGGCACCATCGAGGGCGCCATCCGGCGGGCGCTGGCGGGCGAGCGGGCGCCCGAGCCCGCGGCCGGACCCGATCCGGAAGTGGCCGACATGGCGGCCCGGATCGCCCGGCTGACGCCGGCGGAGCTGAAGGTCCTGGTCGGCGTGCTGGCCGGCCGCCTCAACAAGCAGATCGCCTACGATCTCGGCCTGTCCGAGGCGACGGTGAAGGGCCACATGACGGTGATCATGCGCAAGATGAACGTGCAGAACCGGACGCAGGCCGTGCTCGCCGCCCGGGCGCTCGACCTGGCCCTGGCGGGTTGAAGCGGCAAGGCCGGCCGGATTCCCGTCCGACCGGCAGCCCCTCAGAGCGTGGTGCTGACCGTCCAGGTGGCGCTGTCGACGGCGTCGGATGCCTCGATCTCGGCGCAGACCGCATCGAGCTCCCGGGGATCGGCCGTGGTCGGGATCAGCGAGGCGGCCAGCTCCACCTGGTCCTCGGTCTCCGAGAGCACGTCGATCTCCCGAATCGGATAGTTCGCGCGCGCCAGCGCCGAGCTCAGGACGTCGCGGGCGTCGGTGACGTTCTCGGCGTTGCACACGGCGTGCACGCGGTAGTGCGCTTCCGTGGCCGCCGCCGAGATCGGTTGCCGGTTGAGGTAGTTCACGAGCGGGCGCAGCAGCGTGTTGCCGGCGAGGACGAAGACGGTGACGGCGCCGGCCTCGGCGATCAGGCCGCTCCCGGCGAAGGCGCCGACGGCCGCCGAGGACCAGAGCGTGGCGGCGGTGTTGAGGCCGCGGACCTGCGCCCCCTCCTTCATGATGACGCCGGCGCCGAGAAAGCCGATGCCGGAGACGACATAGGCGATGATGCGCGTCTCGCCCTCCGCCCCGAGCAGCCGGTTGCCGAGATGGACGAAGGCGGCGGCGCCGACGGCGACGAGCACCATGGTGCGAAGCCCGGCATTGCGCTGGCGGATCTGCCGCTCGAGGCCGATCAGGCCGCCGAAGACGAAGGCGGCCAGCAGCGCCGTGCAGGCGGAGAGGAAGGCGGTCAAGTCGAAGCCGAAGCCTGCCGGCATGGTGGATCCCCCGATCGTCGACGGAGCCCGTGACGGCCGTCAGACCGGACGGCTGCGCCGGCGATGCGATCCGATCCCCGTCTTCGACAGCATGTTCGCGATTCGCAGCGCCCGCGCCAGCCCCGCCGCCGCGATGACCCGCCGGCGGAACAGGCGGCGGGCCAGGGCGAGGACCAGGACGGCGGCGTGGAAATAGACGGCCGGCGGCAGCAGCGCCGGCGCCGCCGCGGGGTCGAGGCCGATCCTCCGCAGCGCCGATCGCGCACGCGGGATCCGGCCGGACGCGGGGCTGCGGGCCGCGAGGATATCGCGGCTTCCGTTCGGATCACGATGCGGCTGCAGGGTCATGATGGTACTTTCCAGCGAAGGGTGGGCAGGGCGCTCAGGGGCCGGCGACGAGCATGCGATCGACGGCGGCCAGGAGCGCGGACAGGGCGAGGCAGGCGGCGAGCAGCAGCCAGCCGGAGATGCGGGGCCCCGGCGGGAGCCCCGGTCGTCGCGGCCGTCCCGGGCCGGCCGGCCTCGGCCGGCGCGGAGCGGTTTCGCGGCAGAGCTGTGCGATCATCGGCGCCTCCTCATCCCGGATTGCCGGTGGCGAGCTCAACCAGGCGGACCAGCACCAGCCCGACGGCGACGACGAGATAGCCCCGCAGCACGATCATCCAGAGCTTCTCCCGGCTGCCCAGCCGCGGCGGCGGCAGGGTGTCGAGGGGCGGCATGCGCCAGGTCTCCCGGCCGGCGCGGTCGATCGACACGGGGCGGGCGCGGCCGGCGACCAGCCAGACCGCGACGGTCAGCGCGCTGCCGCCCGCGAGGATGCCGAGGATGACGGTCTCGGAGATGTCGGGATAGAGCACCGAGGCGGTCAGGATGATCGACATCATCACCAGCGCGGCGATGACGCCGCCGGTGAACAGGTTGGTGGCGCGCCCGTTCGCCCAGGGGCCGAGCACGGCCCGGTCGTTGCAGAGCAGCAACAGGAACACCGTGGCGCTGGGGAGCAGCACGCCGGCCAGCGTCTGCACGCCCTCGGTGACGAGGCCGAGCGGCGCGTTCGGCAGCAGCACCAGCGCCGCGGCCGCGGCGATCAGGCCGCAATAGACGAGGTAGAAGCCCTTCGCGTCGGTCGCCTTGCGATGCAGCGAGTGCTTCAGCGACAGCACGTCGCCGAGGGCATAGGCGGTGGCGAGCGAGACCGCGGCCGCGCCGATGATGCTGGCGTCGATCAGCGCCACGGCGAAGAGGGTCGCCGGCAGGGCGCCGACATAGGCCGCGAGCCCGGCCGAGATGCCGCCGGCATCGGTGAACTGGCCGAATTCCGGCTTGCCGGCGAAGGTCGCCGCGCTGAAGCCCATCATCGCCACCGCGCCGACGATCACCACCACGATGCCGATCCACAGATCCGCCTTCTCGTAGGGGATGAAGCGGGGCGTGATCCGCTTGTCGATCACGTAGGACTGCTGGAAGAACAATTGCCAGGGTGCGACGGTGGTGCCGACGATGGCGATGATGAGCAGGATCACGTCGCTGAGCCGGTCGGTGGCGGGCAG
The DNA here is from genome assembly GCF_030814995.1 of Labrys wisconsinensis. GTDB lineage: Bacteria > Pseudomonadota > Alphaproteobacteria > Rhizobiales > Labraceae > Labrys > Labrys wisconsinensis. The sequence goes on from NZ_JAUSVX010000020.1 coordinate 21,935, forward strand.
GCGCGGCACGAAGAAGTCGCGGGCGACCTGCCCGAGCGGCGGATGGACGGCCAGGAAGATCGGGATCAGCAGGAGGGTGCCGAGGCAGAGCGTGACCGCGAAGCGCTCGAAGCGGCGGAAATCGCCGGTCATGGCGGCGGCCATGGTGACGGCCGCGGCGGTGACGACGCCCCAGATCTTGGGCAGGCCGAGATAGCTCAGGCCGAGGTCCACCCCGATGAACTCGGTGACGATGGTGAGGGCGTTGAGGACGAAGAGATCGATGACGCTGAAGGCGCCCCAGAACCTGCCGAAGCGCTCGAGGATGAGGCGCGCGTGGCCGACGCCGGTCACCGCGCCGAGCCGGAGCACCATCTCCTGGTTGACGTAGAGGACGGGAACCAGAAGGAGCAGCGTCCACAGCAGCGATGTGCCGTAGTTCTGGCCGGCCTGGGTGTAGGTGCCGAAGGCGCCGGCATCGTTGTCGCCGACCATGACGATGAGGCCGGGGCCGACGATGGCGGCGAGGGTCTTCAGCTTGGCGCCCCAGGTCAGCCGGGGATGGATATCGCCCGCACGGACCGTGCCGAAGGCGCCCGTGATGTCGCCGACATGGGCGGAATCGAGGACGGCGTGGCGCTGCGGCGGGCTTGCGGACATGGTCGTGTCGGACATGGGAACCTCTCAGGGTCTGGCTTTTCGCAAGGTCGACCGGCCGGCGGGCAGGGTCCCGCGCGGCTCTCCATGGGGGCGCGCTCCCGGGTTCGCCGGGGCGGGGCGTCGCCGGCCGGGCATGGGCCCGCGCACGGCGTCTCGCCGATGTCGAAGGGAAGGGAAGGCGAGGGGCGCCTTGCGGCGGCCCCGGATGCCCGGCTCAGGCGCGGGCGAGGCCGATGCGCCGGACGGGGCGCTCGGGTCCGGCCGCGACCGCGATCGGCGGAGCGGCGTCGGGCGCGTGCGGACTTCGGCCGGAACCGGTCCTGGCCGGCACGGCGGGCATGGCGTTGCCCGGCGTCCGCGACAGCGGCACCGGGATCTTCAGGATGGGGTCACGGCCGGCGGAGGCGGCGTGGAAGGAGGAGAGGGCCATGGAAGCCTCCCTTGCTCAAGCGGTTGCGCTCGAGCCCGGGAAGCCCGGCCACGCCGTCAGCGCCTCGGCGCCGACGGCTCGCAGTCGATACGTCCCGGGCGATGAACCGGCCAGGCAATCTGTCCGCAGCGGGGGCCGAAGCTCCAACTGTGGCAGTCGCTGGTCGGCGTGCTAGATCGCGGGTTCATGGGATCCGTCATCGGGTTGAACGGGGGCCGCGAAACGGCGGCCGAGCAGGGCCGAGGGACGTCCGAAAGACGTCCTTCACCTCCGCCTGAAGATGGTCTATACCTAACGGGGGTATATATTCAAGGGGCTTGGGCGGAAAAATGAGTCACATCGAGAAGGAGAAGGCGAAGCTGCTCAACCGGCTGCGGCGCATGCGCGGCCAGATCGAGGCGATCGAGCGCGCCGTCGAGGGCGACGAGGAGTGCGCGCGGGTGCTCCAGCAGGCGACCGCGTGCCGCGGCGCGCTGGACGGGTTCATCGCCGAGATCATCGAGGACCACATCCGCGAGCATCTGGTCGACCATGCCGCCCCCCGGGACGACGCCCGCAACCAGGCGGCGGAGGAACTGGTCGAGATCGTCCACGCCTATCTGACGTGAGTGCCGTCGGACATGGTGCCGCGGGCCAAGCGGCCTGGCGGCAGGATTCCTCGCAGATCGAGTGTAGTTGCCGCCATCCGCCTCACGGAAGCCCGGGCCGCCCAGATGCTTGCACCTCCCGTGCTGGGATGTATTAATATATCGGTATAATTGTTTGAGCGGTTCCGCATGAGCAACTGGGCTTCGCAGTCGGAGACGTCGCATCGGCTCGCAGATGCCGGCGAGGATGCATCGCCGCGCCGCAGCGTCCTCATCACCGGCGGCAGCCGCGGCATCGGGCGCGAGACCGCCCTGCTCGCCGCCCGGCACGGCTTGAGGGTGGCGCTGAGCTACGTGGCCCGGGAAGAGGAGGCACTGGACGTGGTCGCGCGGATCGTCGCGCTCGGCGGCGAGGCCTTGGCCGTGCGCTGCGACGTCGCCGTCGAAGCCGATGTCGTCGGCCTGTTCGACGCCGCCGAGGCCCGGTTCGGCCATATCGACGGCGTCGTCGCCGGCGCCGGCATCGTCGCGCCCGCCCTCTGTCTCGCCGACATGCCGCTCGACCGGCTGCGGCGCATGTTCGACGTCAACATCCTCGGCACCTATCTCACCGCGCGCGAGGCGGCGCGGCGGCTGTCGCGCAGCCGCGGTGGCCGGGGTGGGGCGATCGTGCTCCTGTCCTCGATCGCCTCGCGGCTCGGCTCTCCGGGCGAGTTCGTCGATTATGCCGGCACCAAAGGCGCGATCGACACGCTGGTCATCGGGCTCGCCAAGGAGCTCGGCCCGCAGGGTGTCCGCGTCAACGGGGTGCGTCCCGGCCTGATCGAGACCGAGATGCATGCGAGCGGCGGCCAGCCCGACCGGGTGGCCCGGCTCGGGCCGACGGCGCCGCTCGGCCGGGCGGGACATGCCGCCGAGGTGGCGGAGGCCATCCTCTGGCTGCTCGGCGACGGCGCGTCCTATGTGACCGGCGCCGTGATCGACGTTGCGGGCGGCCGATAGGGCCGGCGTCAGGCGGCGGGAAAACCGTCGCAGGCCAGGATATGCCCGGCGACCAGCGTCGCCAGCACGGCCGGCTCTTCCTGCATGGGATAGTGGCCCGATCCGGCCATGACCCGCAGCGTCAGCGCCGGGTAGAGCGGCGGCAAGGCCTGGGCGGACGCCGCCCCCGGATCCCGGGCGCCGACGACGGCGAGGACAGGCACGCGGGAGCCTCTCGCTTCCTCGGCGAAATCGGTGCCGGTCCAGGAGTCCATATAGGCCTTTAGCGCATCGGGCCGGCTCGCGGACAGGCTGAGCCGGACCAGGCGGTCGAGGAAGGCGTCGTCGCACCCGCCGCCGGTGTTGATGTCGATCAGCCGGCGACGCGCCGCCGGGGTCTCGATCGCCTCCAGCAGCAGGGCGCGCCGCTCCGGGCCGAGCCGCGCGCCCGAGGCGGGGACCGCGGCGACGAGGACGGCGCTCTGCAGCCGATCGGGGCTGTCGACCATCAGGCGCTGCACCGCCATGCCACCCATGGAATGGCCGAGGCCGTGGAAGCGGTCCCAGCCGAGGCCGTCGGCCAGGGCGAGGGCGTCGTGGGCGATGGCGGCGACGGTCCATTCGCCTGCCTCGCCACGCCGCCTGCCGTAGCCGCGGCAGTCGAGCAGGGCGCAGGTGAAGCGGGTTGGGTCGAGCGCCGCGAGGAAGGGCTCGAACAGGCGATGGTCGCCCATCCAGCCGTGGATGGCGAGGAGACGCCGCGGGCCGGCGCCGACGATCCGCGCGGGGGCGATGCTCATGGTCGCGCTGCCTCGTGTCTTTCGCCGAGCCTGCGGCCGTAGCGCCTGAGGACGTCGGGGTCCGGCTCGAATCCGAGGCCGGGACGGTCGGGAACGGTGATCAGGCTGCCCCGGCGCAGGCTTTCGATGTCGGCGAGCCAGGCGTGCGGCTGCACGAAATTGTATTCGAGCGCGGGGATATCGGGCCGGGCCGCCGCGATCTGCAGGCTGGCGAAGAAGCCGGGCCCGAAATAGGGGGAATGCGGCATCACCGTCGCGCCGGCGGTCCGCGCCCGGTCGATGACGGAGAGGAACTCGCTGACGCCGCCGACCTTGGTGACGCTCGGCTGCAGGAGGTCGACCGCGCCGGCGGCGAGCGCCTGGTCGAACTGCCGCGCCGTGCACCAGTTTTCGCCGGCGCCGATCCTGAGGCCCTTGCCGCGCAAGCCGGCCAGCGCCTCGAAATCCTCCGGCGGGAAGACCGGCTCCTCCAGCCAGTCCAGCTCGATCCGCATCAGCTCGGCACGGTGGGCTTCGACGAAGTCGGCGGACCACGCGCAGTTGACATCGGCGCAGAGGTCCGGCCCGGGGCCGATCGCCGCGCGGCAGGCGGCGATATGACTGATGTCGATCTCGTGCAGCTTGATCGAGCCGAAGCCGGCATCGAGCACGTGCCTGCAGGCGGTCACGACGAGGTCGCGGTCGGCATAGCGCACCAGGCTGGCATAGAAGGGGATCTGCGTTCGCCTCTCGCCGTCGGATATTAGCCGGCTCAGTGGAACGTTGGCCCGCTTGGCAGCGAGGTCCCAGAGCGCCATGTCGACGGCGGAGATGGCGAAGATGGTGATGCCGTAGCGGCCGAACATGTGGAGCTGGCGCTGCGTGCGCCGGTTCCAGGCGGGGATGTCGTCGACGACCTGACCGATCAGGGTCGGCAGGATCAGGCGGTCGACGATCGCCTTGGTCGCATCGATGGTGGAATAGCCGAAGCCTTCGCCCCAGCCGACATGGCCGAGCTCGTCCTCGACCCGCACCAGGGCGAATTCGAGCGTGTGCCAGGCGGTCGGCATGATGCCGATGCCGGAGCCGCTGAGGTGGAAGGGGATCTCGACCAGCTGGCATTCGGCTCGGGCGATTCTCATGGCTCACCGGGATGGGGCAGGGGCCGCGTGGCGAAGAAGCCGCCGACCCGATCGGCGCCGTCCGCCGGCCCGAGAGCGGCGGACGGCCGGAAGCCGGCAGCATGATGGTCGCGCGAGTCGTCTCGAGGCCGGTAGCCGAGGCGGGCCGCCGCGGCATCGGCGAAGAGCGGATCCGAGGCGCGGGAGACGCCATAGACGGTCTCGCAGGCGAGGCCCTGCGCCGTCATGCCGATGTCGACCAGGGCGGCGAGGTCGCGGGCGCTCACCCACATGCGGGCACGGCGCGCATCGGCCACCTCCGGGTCGGCATTGCCGATACGGATGATCAGGGTAGGCATGGCGAAGCGGCGGGCATAGAGGCCGCACGCTGCCTCGCCGAAGGCCTTGCTGAGGCCGTAGAAACCGTCCGGGGCGAGCGGCGCGGCCGCATCGAAGGGCGCGTCGGCGGCGGCGTGGAGCCCGACGACGTGGTGGCTGCTGGCGAAGACGAAGCGCGGACAGCGGGCGGCCCGGCAGGCTTCCAGCAGCGTGACGAGGCCGAGATAGTTCGGCCGCAGCGTCGCCTCGAAGCCGAAGTCCGGGCCGACGAGCCCGGCCAGGTGCAGCACGCCGGCGGCGCCGGCCACGGCCCGGCGCGCCATCGCCGGGTCGGCAAGGTCACCCAGGATCGCCTCCTCCTGCGCCGACGCGCCTGGGTCGGCAAGGTCGAGCAGCCGCAGGGCGTAGCGTTCTGCCAGGACCGGCCGGAGCAGGCGCCCGACACGTCCGGCGGCGCCGGTGACGAGCAGGAGCGGCTTCATCGCGGGCTCGCGTCATCCTTCGGTCGGTTCTCGCGATCCAATCCGGCGACGACCTCGGCGAGGATGACGAGGAATTCGTCGGCATCGGCCTGCGAGAAGGGCAGCGGCGGGCGGATCTTCAGCACGCTGCCCTCGGCGCCCGAGGCGCTGATCAGGATGCGCCGCTCGCGCAGCCGGTTGACCACGGCGAGGGCGCGGCGTCCGTCCGGCGCGCCCGTCCGGGGATCGACGAACTCGGCGCCGACGAACAGGCCGGCGCCGCGCACGTCGCCGAGCGAGGGCGTCGTGCGGGCGATGGCGCGCAGCCCCGCCATGAGATGGGCCCCGACCTCCGCGGCATTGGCCATCAGCCCCTCGTCGGCGATCACCTCGAGCACGGCGCGCGCGGCGGCGATGGAGACGGAATTGGCCCCGAAGGTGTTGAAGTAGCGCACCTTCGTGCCGAACTCGTCGAGGAGCTCCGGGCGCGCCGCAATGCCGGCGATCGGCATGCCGTTGCCCATCGGCTTGCCCATCACCACGATGTCCGGGACGATGCCGTGGCGCTGGAAGCCCCACATGGCGCTGCCGAGCCGGCCGAAGCCGGGCTGCACCTCGTCGGCGATAAACAGCCCGCCGGCCTCGTGCACGGCCGCCAGGGCGGGGGCCAGCGCGCCGGCCGGGTCGGGCAGGATGCCGTCGGTGGAGAAGATCGTGTCGACGACGAGGCCGGCGAAGCGGATGCCGTGCCGCGCGAACCAGGCGGCCGCCGCCCGGACGTCCTCGGCGAAGCGCTGCGCCACGTCGCCGGCCTCGCGATAGGGATTGGGCGCGGCGATGGTCAGGACATGCTCGCCGAGCGGCACGTTGGGACCCATGGACGGGGAGATCGCCGCGGCGGCGCTGGTGATGCCGTGATAGGCGTTGCGGGTGACGACGATGCCGCTGCCGCCGGTGTGGAAACGGGCGACCCGCAGCGCCAGGTCCGTCGCCTCGCTGCCTGTGCAGGTGAACATGACGTTGCCGATCTCGGGCGGATAGGTCGCCAGCAAGGCCTCGGCATAGGCGAGGATCGCCTCGTCGAGATAGCGTGTATGGGTGTTGAGCCGCGCTGCCTGCTCGGCGATCGCGGCGACGACCTTGGGATGGCAATGCCCGACCGCCGGCACGTTGTTGTAGGCATCGAGATAGGCGTTGCCCTGGGGATCGTAGAGCCGGACGCCTTCGGCGCGCACGAACTGCACGGGATGCTCGTAGAAGAGCTTGTAGGACGGGCCGAGCAGGGCTCGCCGCCGGGCGATCAGGCGCTGCTCCTCCGGGCCGAGGCGGCTCGCGGCCGCCGGATCGAAGCCGTTGATCATGAACGCCGTCGCCGACATCGGCTCGCCTCCTCATCCGCAGGCCGCGCGCAGGGCCGCGGCGGCCGTCCGTCCCGGCACCGCGCAGGCCCGCTCGAAGAGGTGCCAGACCTTCGGCGTGTTGCGCAGGATGTAGGCCTGGTTGTCCGGCATGCGCCGCGCCCGCCACTGCGTGATCGCCAGCCGCACCACCAGGCGGGTGACGACGAGGTCGTAGAGGATCTCGACCTCCTCCGGCTGGAGCGGACGCACCGAGCCGAAGCCGCCGACGAAGCGCGCCAGCGTCGCGACCGGATCGTCCGCATCGGCATCGAGCTGATAGGCGGCCGCGGCGGCGACATCGGCGATGGCAGCCGTGCTCACCGCGTCGCCGAAGTCGAGGATGCCGACGATCCGGTCGGTGTCGGCGGGGTCGACCAGGAGGTTATCGCTGCTGAAGTCGTTGTGGACCACCTGGCGGGGCAAGCGGGCCAGGGCCGGCGCCAGCTCCGCCTCGAAGATGTCGAGCCGGCCCTCGAGCGCCCGGCGCCGGTCGGGATCGTCGATTGCCGCCAGCAGCGGCCGCAGGCCGGCTGCCTGCCGCAGGTCCCAGAGGAGTGCGTGGTCGGCGCCGGGATGGCGGAAGGGGGCGAGGGCAAGCTGCAGTCCGGCCAGGGCGGCGCCCGCCTGCCGGGCGTGCTGCGGCCCGGCGACGTCGCGCATGAGCCGGCCGGGCAGGAAGGTGACGAGGCGGACGCGGCGCACGCCCTCGCCGTCGAAGGGAAGCGTCAGATCGGGCCGGCCGTCGCGCGTCCGGACGATGCGCTGCACCGGGATCGACGGCGCCGCCGCCTCCAGATGCAGCAGCAGGGCGGTCTGGAAGTCCGAGACCGTCACGGCCTCGTGCGGCGTGACGATCTTGAGGAGATAGTCGCGGCCTTGCCCGTCGCGGACATGGAAATTGCCGTCCTTCTCGCCGCGGAGGACGCTGGCCGAGGCGTCCCGGCCGTAGTGCTCGCGCAGGATCGCCGCCGCGACGTCGGGCGCGACCGGCCGCGCCGGAAGCGCCAGCGCATCGCCGAGCGGAGAGGTGTCGTGTTCGGCGGCGCCGGATTGGGCCGAGGTTGCGGAGCTCATGCAATATATTGGTATATTGATCTGCGGCGTGCAAGCCTTCTTCGCGCCGGCCGAGGTTGTCACGCCGGGCGCGGCGGTGTTTTAGTGGGCGTTCGCAGATACGTGCGCTGCGCTTTCCGCCGTCATGGCCGGATCAAGTCCGGCCATGACGAACCGCTTCACCTGTCCCCGGACGACGCCTTCATGGCCCGGCGGCCGCCCGGGCGGCGCGTCGCCTGGGGCGTCGCCGGTCTCCGTCGGCCGGTCGGGTTCGGAACTTTTGGGATCTCGCTGCGCTCCATGATGCCGAACCTCGACTTCTTCGACGCCGCCAGGCTCGACATGCGTCTTCCCAAGACCACGCAGCTCTACGAGCTGGTGCGGGGGGCGATCATCGCCATGGTGCTGCCGCCGGGCGAGGCGATCCTCGAGCGCGAGATCTGCGCCCGGCTCGGCGTGTCGCGGACGCCGCTGCGCGAGGCGGTCCTGCAACTGGCGACCGAGCGGCTCGTGGTGGTCAGGCCGGGCGGCGGCACCTTCGTCAACGCCATCGATCTCGGCGAGGTCCTTGCCGGCCAGCTGGTGCGCGACACGCTCGAGGTCCGGCTGACCCGGCTGGCGGCGCGCCGGTTCGCGCCGGAGCAGGCCAAGGATTTCGAGCTCTCGCTCTACCGGCAGAAGGAGGCGGCCCGGCGCCGCGACGTCTCGGAGTTCTTCGAGCTCGACAACGGCTTCCACCGGCTCGTCTGCACCGTGTCGGGCATATCCGGCAGCTGGCGCACGCTGCACGCCGCAACCGGGCAGCTCGACCGGGTGCGCCGCCTGGCTTTTCCGATCGAGGACAATTACGAGACCGTGCTCGCCGAGCATGCGGCGATCTACGAGGGGGTGCGACGGCACGACGAGGCTGCGGCGGTCGCCGCCCTGCAGGAGCAGCTCGACAGCATCTTCGTCACCATCCGCCTCATCCGCGAGCAGCGTCCGGAGCTTCTGAGCGGCGGCGAGGTCGGCCTGGCCGATATCCGCTGAACGACGGGCGACTCTACGCCGCCAGGCGGCCGGCGGCGAAGGCGGCGGCGCCGAGGATGCCGGCATCGTTGCCGGTCTGCGCCAGCACGACCTCGACGGTCGGCAGGATGAGCTTGAAGGTGAAGAGCGGCAGGTGGGCCCGCACCGGCTCGAGCAGCAGGGGCCCGGCGAGCGACACACCGCCGCCGAGGATGCAGCGCTCGAGGTTGAGCACGTTGGCCATGCCGCCGAAGGCCTGGGCCAGCGCGCGGCCGGCCCGGTCGAACACCGCCAGCGCATCCGGCGAGCCCTCGCGCGCCGCCCGGCAGACGTCCTCGACCGTCAGGCCCGCGGGATCGAGGCCGGCGAGGCCGCCATAGCGCCGGAGGATGGCCGGCCCGCTGGCGATCGATTCCAGATTGCCGGCCGTGCCCAGCGTGTCGACCGGCCCGTCGGGATCGATGGTGATGGCGCCGAATTCCGGGGGGAAGCCGCCGGCGCCGGCCAGGACCTTGCCGTCGAACACCACAGCACCGCCGACGCCGGTGCCGATCGTGGCGACGGCGAGGCGGGCATGGCCGCGGCCGGCGCCGTGGAGATACTCGCCATAGGCCGCGCAGACGCCGTCGTTGCGGGTGACGCTCGCCACGCCGAAGCGGTCGCGGAAATAGGCCGAGAGCGAATTGCCGCGCAATGTCGGGACGTTGCCGACGCCCTTGACCAGCACGTCGGTCGCCGGATCGGCGTAGCCCGGCGTGCTCACGCCGATGGCTGAGATTCCACCCCCGGTCAGGGCGGCGATGCGATCGCCGATCACGCCGGCCAGCGCCGGGAAGGACAGGCTGCGATCATAGGGCAGGCTGCCCCGGGCGAGGACCTCTCCATCGGCGCCGACGATGCCGATCTTGACGGCGGTGCCGCCGATGTCGACGCCCACGACGGCCTTCATGGGGCGCTGCCCGGCGCGCCGCGCAACCCGATCCGCATGCCGAGGCCGGGATAGGGCATCACCTCCGGGACACGGCCGCGCTGCAGGGCGAGCCGCTGCCCGAGCCATTGCAGCGGCACGGCCGCGGCGAGAAGGTCGAGCTCGGGCGTGGCCGACGGCGCGGGCCAGGGCAGGGCGACGTCGTGCGGCGAGGCGAGGCCGGCGCCGGAGAGGTCGGCGATCGCGGCGCGGACACCGAAGGAGGCGAGCGCGTCCGCCGCCGTCGCGGCGAGCCGCTTCTGTGCAGCCGAGGCGGCGATGAAGAAGGCCCGCGTCCGCAGAGTATAGCCGAAGAAGCGGCCGTGGCAGGCGTCCTCGGTCTCGGCCGGCAGGGTCGGCAGGCCGGCGATCTCGGCGATCTTCAGGGCGCCCTCATGGGCCGATCCGAGATGCCGTCCCTGGCCCAGGACCGCGATGGCGTCGGCATCGGCGAGCTCGGCGGCGAGGCCGGCAGCCCAGAGGCCGGCCTCCGCCACCAGCGCACGGTAGGCGGGCACGAAGGCGTCGAGGCCGGGGAGGGCGCCCGATGCGCCCGTCTCCAGCCGGCGGGCGAGCATCAGCAGGGCGAGCAGGCTCGCCGTGTAGCCCTTGGTCTTGGCGCCGACCGTCTCGTCCTGAACGGGCAGGAGGATCCGGTCGGCGGCGAGCGCGCCGAGCGGGCTGTCGGCATGGCCGGTGACGACGATGGTGCGCAGGCCGAGCTCGATGCCGCGGCGGGCGGCGGCGACCGAGGTCGTGCTCGCGCCGGAATGGGACAGGACGACCAGCGCCCTCAGCCTGGTCAGGGCCGGGCCACGCTGGTCGAGGAAGGCGAGAGGCGGCAGGGTGCGGACCTGCAGGCCGCTGGCCTGCGACAGCCGCTGCTCGGCCGCGAGCAGGGCATTGAACGAGGTGCCCGAGCCGATGAGGTGCAGCTCTCCCTCCGCGGGCAGCGGTGGCAGATCTGCGAGCTGAGCCTCGACCGCGTCCGCGATCTCGCCGATCGCGTCGGGCTGCCCGGCGATGAAGTCCGCTATCGTCCTGGTCCGGCCGCTCACGCTTGCACCCGCTCCTCTCCGCTGTCACATTTCGCGACGTCGGCTCTTCAATCTCATTGCCAAAATGATTTAATTAATGGCCGATTGAAACGCAATTCTTTTCTGGAGTCGACGCATGGCGCTGTCCGGCATCAATCTCGAGCACGCCAAGACGCGAAACCGCCGGGTGGTGTTCGAGGCGATTCGGCGCCACGGCCCGCTGTCGCGGGCTGACGTGGCGCGCCTCACCGGCCTGACCACCCAGACCGTCTCCAACATCTCGGCGGAGCTCGGCAAGGTCGGCCTGATCCGGGCGAGCGGCAAGCGCTCGGGCGGCCGTGGGCAGCCGCCGCTCGATTTCGAGGTCGATCCGAGCGGCGGGTACTCGATCGGCGTGCATGTCGACCAGGAGCATGTCTCCGGCGTGCTGGTGGACATCGCCGGCCAGCCGGTGCGCGACGTGCGCCTGCCGGTCGGCCGGCAGGAGCCGGAAGCGCTGCTGCCGGTGATCGAGCGCGCGATCGCGGATCTCGCCGGCACGCCGGCCCTGCCGGTGAGCGGCAAGCTCTGGGGGGCGGGCGTGGTGATGCCGGGCATCTTCCATTCCGGGCGCCTGGGCCGGGGCGATGCGGTCGGCCTCGCCGGCTGGTCGTCCTACCCGGTGGAGCAGACGCTGACCGAGCGGCTGCGCATGCCGATCTTCGTGGAGAACGACGCCACGACGGCCGCCATCGGCGAGCGCCTCTACGGCGTCGGGCGCGCGATGCGCAATTTCCTCTTCATCTTCTTCGGCCTCGGCATCGGCTGCGGCATCATCATCGAGGGCGAGCCCTACCGCGGCTCGCACGGCCTCGCCGGCGAGCTCGCCCATGTCATCGTCAGCCCCGGCGGTCGGCCCTGTCCCTGCGGCAATCGCGGCTGCCTGGAGCGCTACGCCTCGATCTATTCGGGCTACGAGGCGCTGTTCCCCGCGCCGAACGAGCTTGCCGCCGCGACCATGGACAAGCTCCAGGCGGCGATCGAATCGGGCAATCCGCAGGCCCTGCGCTGGCTGGAGGACGCGGCCTACTATCTGCGCATCGCCATCGCCGGCATCGAGAACATGTTCGATCTCGACGCGCTGGTCATGGGCGGGCCGATCGCCGAGCCGATCCTGGATGCCCTGATCCTGCGCCTCGAGCCGCTGCTGCCCTCGGTCAACGGCATCCTGCCCCGGCAGGGCGAGCGCATCGTCAAGAGCCAGCTCCTGAGCGACGGCCCGGCGCTCGGCGCCTCGGCCCTGCCGGTCTCCAACATGCTGTTCACCGGCCAGAACGCGCCGCGGCCGAGCGAGGCTCTGCCCGACTACGGCGTGCCATCGGCCTATCTCCTGTTCGGCAACCCGCTCGACGGGTTCTCCGCCTGAGGCTGCCCCCGGGCGGCGGCGGAGGGCCGGCCGCTCGCGCTCCTGCCGAACTCGCGCGTTGACAAGGATTGGTCCGCGATTTAATTTGAAAACAAATTGACAATAAGAAATACCGAACCCTGCAAGCCGAACGGGGAGCCGGGCTCGGCGCCATCAGCCAGAGCATCACACAGGAGGGGTAACCATGCGCCGATCGAGACTGTGGACTTTGCTTGCCGCCGCCGCGCTGGCGGTCACCGGGGCCGCGCTGGCCTCAGCCGAGGAGGTCACGCTCAACGCGCTGTTCATGTCGCAGGCCGGCTATGACGAGAAGGACCTGCGCGCCATGACGGAGGCCTTCACCGCCAAGCATCCCGACATCAAGGTGAACCTCGAATTCGTCCCCTATGAGGGGCTGCACGACAAGATCGTGCTCGCGAACGGCTCCGACCACGGCTACGATTCCGTCCTGATCGACGTGATCTGGCCGGCAGAGTTCGCCACCAAGAAGCTCCTGTTGGATACGACCGACATGGTGACGCCGCAGCTCAAGGAGGAGACGCTGCCGAGCGTGTGGGACACGGTGGCCTATCAGGGCCGCTACTACGGCATGCCCTGGACCATCGGCACCAAGTATCTCTTCTACAACAAGGAGATGCTGGCGAAGGCCGGTTTCAAGGACCCGCCGAAGACCTGGGCCGAGCTCGCCGAGCAGGCGCGCGTGCTCAAGCAGAAGGGCATCGTCAACTATCCCATCGTCTGGAGCTGGGCGCAGGCCGAGGCGCTGATCTGCGACTATACCGCGCTGCTCGGCGCCTATGGCGGCCAGTTCCTCGACGGCAACCTGAAGCCGGCGTTCCAGAGCGGCGGCGGCCTCGACGCGCTGAAATACATGGTGGCGACCCTCAAGGATGGCACCACCAACCCGAACTCGCGCGAATACCTGGAAGAGGACGTGCGGCGCGTGTTCCAGAGCGGCCAGGCCGCGTTTGCCCTGAACTGGACCTATATGTGGCAGCTCGGCAATGATCCCAAGGAATCCCAGGTCGCCGGCAAGATCGGCGTCACGGCGGCCATCGGCGTCGACGGCAAGTCCAAGGGCACCGGCGTCAACGGCAGCATGGCGCTCGCCATTCCCGCCAACAGCAAGCATCCCAAGGAAGCCTGGGAATATCTCAACTGGATGGCATCCTACGACATGCAGCTCGCCCATATCGGCAAGGTGCTGCCGCTGATCTGGAAGAAGGCCTATGACGATCCCGCCGTCACCAAGGACCGGCCCGAGATCATGCTGGCCGCCCATGACGGCGTCGCCGCCATGACCACGCGGCCGATGCATCCGGACTATACGGAGGTCTCCAACATCCTGCAGAAGCACCTGCAGGAGGCCTTGCTCGACCAGGCGACGCCGGAAGCGGCCCTCGATGCCGCCGCGAGCGAGATCGAGGCGCTGAAATAGGCCGGCGTGTCGGAGGGACCGACGATCATGACCTGGGGTGGGCGACGGGCCCTGGCAGGATGGCTGCTGATCGCGCCCGCGCTCGTCGTCATCCTGGCGATCGTCGGATGGCCGCTGATCCAGACCGTGCGCATCTCCTTCACCGATGCCAACCTGATCGGCGGGGAGGAGCACTGGGTCGGGCTCGCCAATTATGCCCGCGCCCTCGGTTCGCGCGACTTCCTCGGGGCGCTGAGGACGACGGTCCTGTTCACCCTGGTCACCGTCTCGGCCGAGATCGTCATCGGCGTGCTGGTCGCGCTGATGCTCGACCAGCCGCTCCACGGGCGGCGGTTCTTCCGGGCCCTGCTGGTCCTGCCCTGGGCGATGCCGACCGTGATCAACGCCATGTCCTGGCGGCTGATCTACAATCCCGACTTCGGCGCCCTCAACGCCCTGCTCACCCAGGTCGGGATCCTGTCGTCCTACCGCAGCTGGCTCGGCGATCCCGCGACCGCGCTCTGGGCGGTGGCCGTGGCCGATATCTGGAAGACCTTCCCGCTGGTGTCGATGATCGTGCTCGCGGCGCTGCAGACCGTGCCGCGGGAGCAGATCGAGGCCGCGCATATCGACGGGGCCAATGCCTGGCGGCGGTTCCAGGTGGTGATTCTGCCGGCGATCGCCGGACCGCTCCTGGTTGCGGCGGTGCTGCGCACCATCGAGGTGATGAAGGTGTTCGACATCATCTACGTCATGACGCGCGGCGGCCCGGTCAATTCCACCCGCACGCTCAGCATGCAGGTCTACCAAGAGGCCTTCGCCAGCCTCAGGGCGGGCAGCGGCGCCTCGCAAGGGCTCCTGGTGCTGCTGTTCACGACCGTCCTGATCGCGGCCTATCTCAAGATCGTCAAGCGGCGGGCGCCAGCGTGAAGCCCAGCCGCCTCGCCAGCATCGCCCTGCACCTGGCGGCCGTCGCCTTCGCGGCCGTCATCCTGGCGCCGATCGCCTGGATGGTGCTGCTCAGCGTCTCCAGCACCAAGGATCTGACGACGCTGCCGTTCCGCTGGATCCCCGCCGAGCTCGATCTCAGCCGCTATGCCGAGCTCATCCATTATGCCGACAACACGCGCGGCAAGGCCTTCCTGCTCGCCCTGCGCAACACCATCACGGTGGCAGCCGGCACCACGGCGGTCGCCCTCGTCTGCGCCGTGCCGGCCGCCTGGTCGTTCTCGCGCTTCCGGGGCCGGCAGAGCCCGCTCCTTGGGGTGGTGATCGCCATCTACATGATGCCGGCGACCGCGATCGTGGTGCCGCTCTACCGCATCCTGTCGGGGGCCGGCCTGCTCAACACCCCGATCGGGCTGATCCTGGTCGATTGCACCCTGGTCCTGCCCTTCGCGATCTGGCTGATGAAGAGCAATTTCGACGCCGTCCCGTCGGAAATCGAGGAGGCCGCCTTCGTCGATGGGGCGGGTGTGCTGAAGACGTTGTGGCTGGTCACCCTGCCGATGGTGCGGCCGGCGCTCGCGACCACGGCCCTCTTCGCCATCCTCAACGTCTGGGACGAGTTCCTCTACGCCTTCATCTTCACCAGCGACAGCCGGGCGCAGACGCTGGTCGTCACCATCGCCAATCTCGCCAGCGGACGAGAATCCGACTACGGCCTTCTCGCGACGGCCGGCCTGCTGACGGCGCTGCCGCCGATCCTCATCGGCATCGTCCTGCAGCGCACCCTGGTGTCGGGCCTCGCGCAGGGCGGGATCAAGGGATAGTCCGGCGGCCGGCGCGATGCCGCCGTCACTGCGCGGCGACCGGTTCCGCCAGCCTGTCCCCGGCCTGCCCGGCGAGCGGCCGGCGCTCGGCCAGGAAGGCCCAGAGCCGGGCCGGATCGATCGGCTTGGCGATGACGGCAATGTCCAGCGCCGGAATGCGCGGGTCCTCGGCGACGCCCTGATCCGCGGTGACCAGCGCCAGGGTCATGGCGCCGTCCAGCGCCCGGAGCGCGCCGGCGAGATCCAGCCCGTCCCATGCGCCGCCGAGCTGATAGTCGATCAGCGCCGAGGTCGGCCGGCTTTGCCGCGCCAGGGCCAGCGCCTCGGCGACGGATCCGGCGAGCAGCGTCTCGCAGCCCTGGGCGCGCAGGGCGAGGTCGACCGCGGCGAGCACGGTTGCATCGTCGTCGACGCAGAGCACGCGCAGACCCGGCGCGCCGGTGCCGGCGGTCGCCGCGCCCGGGGCCCGAGCAGCGGGCGCGGGGATGGGGCTTGCGGGCACGGAGACGGCGAAGGTCGAGCCGCGGCCGGGCGCCGAGCGCAGCGACAGCGGCAGGTCGAGCAGGCGGGCGATGCGCTCGACGATGGCCAGGCCCAGGCCGACGCCGCCCCCGGCGCTGCCGGGGCTGTCCAGGCGTTCGAACTCGCGGAAGATGCGGACCTGATCGGCCGCGGCGATGCCGGGGCCGCTGTCGCGCACCTCGATGCGCACGCGCCCGCCGCGCCGCCGCGCCCCGACCCATACCCGGCCGGACGGGCTGTGGCGCACCGCGTTGGAGAGGAAGTTCTGCAGCACGGAGCGCAGCAGCGACCGGTCGGTGACGACGCCGAATGCCCCGGGCCGGGCGCGCAGCGCAAGACCGCGCTCGGCGGCGAGCGGAGCGAACTCGGCGGCGAGCTCTGCGATCAGCACGCCGAGGTCGAAGGGCTCCGGCCGCGGCGTGACGCCGCCGGCGTCGAGCTTGGAGACGTCGAGCAGGGCGCGCAGCAGCGCGTCCGCCGTGCCGATGGCCTGGTCGATGCGCCCGACCAGCGGTCTGTCGGCCTCGCCGGCCTGGCTCGTGAGCGCGGCACAGAACAGGCGGGCGGCATGCAGGGGCTGGCGCAGGTCGTGGCTCGCGGCGGCGAGGAAGCGGGTCTTGTCGCGCGTCGCCGTCTCCGCCAGGGTCTTGGCGGCATCGAGCTCGGCATTGATGCGGGCGAGCTCGCGGGTGCGGGCCTCGACGCGGGCTTCCAGCTCGCCCTGGCGCTCCTTCTCGGCGGTGATGTCGGTGAAGCTCATGACGTAGCCGCCGCCCGGCATCGGCCCGCCGACCGTCTTGATCCAGCGCCCGGACGGGCGCCGGCGCTCGAAGCTGTGCGGGCGGCCGCGCTGGAGATGGGCGAGGCGGCGCGCGACATGGGCCTCCACCTCGCCGGGGCCGCATTCGCCGCGCTCGGCATTGTAGCGGATCAGGTCGGCGACCGGCCGGCCGACGGCGACAGTGCCCTCGGGATACTCGAACAGCTCGAGATAGCGCGGGTTCCAGGCGACGAGGCGCAGGTTGCGGTCGATGACGCTGACGCCGGGATCGATCGCCTGCAGCGTGGCCGAGAGCAGGCGGCGCGAGAACTGCAGGCTCTGGCCGCTCTCGTCGAGCAGGCGGACGACGTCGCCGACGTCCATCGCCGCCCCGGCCATGGTCGAGGTGACGATCAGGCGGGCCGAGGGGGCGCCGATGACGCCGGCGATCAGGCGTTCGGCCAGGCGCGCGGCCTGGCCGTCGATCGGCGCCTCGGGGTCGCCGGCTGGGTTCGGGCCGATGCGCAGGGCATCGAAGCTCTCCGCCGCCTCCTGGTCGCCGACGAAGCGGGCGACCAGCGCCCTGAGCTCCCCGAGCGTGGTGACATGGCCGAAGCCGCCGCGCCCCGGCGTGCCGGCGCCGCCCTCGTGCCGCGGCAGGGCGAAATGGACGAAGGCCATCAGCCCGACATTGACGGCGAGGCTCCACAGGCTGCCATGGACGATGGAGGAGCCGAGCGGGATGCCGAACAAGGCGTGCGGGTTGAGCCAGCCCCCGCTCGCGCCGCCGAGCAGGCCGGCGAGGCCGTCGTCGCCGATCGAGGGCAGCATCAGGCAATAGCTCCACAGCGTCAGGCCGCCCACCAGGCCGGCGCGGGCGGCGCGGGCATTGGCGAAGCCGAAGGCGACGGTGGCGACGAGGGCCGGGGCGAAATTGGCGACGCCGGCGAAGGCGATCAGCCCGATCGAGGCGAGCGAGCGCGAGGCGTCGATGGCGGTCGAGTAGACGAAGGCGACGCCGATGATGGCGACGATGATCAGGCGCCGGGCCCGCAGCATCAGCCGACCGAGGTCGGCATCCGCCACCACGGGCCGGCTGCGCAGGATCAGCGGCGCCAGGAGGTCGTTGGTGGCCATGGTCGAGAGCGCGATGGTCTCGGCGATGACCATGGCGGTCGAGGCGGAGAAGCCGCCGAGGAAGGCGAGCAGCGCCATGGCTTCGCTGCCATAGGCGAGGGGCAGGTTGAGCACGTGCAGGTCCGCCGGCGCGGCCGGCGCCAGCAGGGCGAGCCCGCCGAGCGCCAGCGGCAGCACCATCACCGAGATGACGGCGAGATAGGCGATGAACGGCCAGCGGGCGGCGCGGACCTGCGCCGCGTCGCGCGCCTCGATGATGCCGATATAGAACTGGCGCGGCAGGCACAGGATGGCGGTCGCCGCCAGCAGGGTCTGCACCAGGAACTCCAGGGACAGGCCCTCCGGCCGCAGCCGGTGCCAGAGCGCGGCGCCGCCGGCGGCCTGCACCGGCGCCGGGGCGTGCAGCACCAGCAGCAGCGCGAACACGCCGAGGCCGGCGAAGGCCGCGAGCTTGATCAGGGATTCCGCCGCGATGGCCGCGACCACGCCGTCGTTGCGGCCCGCGACCTCGTAGCGCCGGGCGCCGAAGCTGATGGAGAAGACGGCGAGCAGCAGGGCCACCACCGGCCCGAGCGCCCAGGAGCCGTCGAGCCCGGCGAGGACGGCGAAGCTCGACGACACCGAGCGCAGCTGCAGGGCGATGTAGGGGATCGAGGCGAGCAGGGCGAAGACGGCGACGATCGCGGCGATGCCGCGGCTGCGGCCGTAGCGGGCGGAGATGAAGTCGGCGATCGAGGTCGCGCCCGTCTCCGCCGACAGGCGCACGATCCGGCCGATGAAGCGCGGCGCCAGCGCGAACATCAGCATCGGGCCGAGATAGATGGTCAGATAGTTCCAGCCGCTGCTCGCCGCGGTGCCGACGCCGCCGAAGAAGGTCCAGCTCGAGCAATAGACCGCCAGGGACAGGGGATAGGCGAAGCGCGACAGGCGCGCCGAGATGCCGCGACGGTCGAAGCGGTAGGCGATCGCGAACAGGACCGCGCCATAGGCCAGCACCGCGATGACAGGCGTCAGCCCGCCCATGGCGTCCTCCCGTCCGCCGTTCCGCCCGCGCATTCCGTGCGGACGTCAGGTCTTCGCGCAGTCTTCGCCCATCGAGGTGGGGAACGCAACGTGAGGACGGTCTGCGCGCATGAACCTCGATGTCATGGCCGGGCTTGGCCCGGCCATCCACGCGAACGCCGTCGGTGGCATGATCTCCGCGACAGAAAGCTTCTTCAGGCACCGCCGGTGTTCGCGTGGATGGGCGGGTCAAGCCCGCCCATGACGGTTGCGCATGAGGCTACCGTGGCAGTCTTCGCCGCAACGGTTCCGTCATGGGCGGAACAAGTCCGCCCATGACGGTCGAGGGTGGGGTAGCCGTCGCGTCCTCCGCCTCATCCCTCCAGGCTGAAATGCGCCTCGGTCGGCATGTGGCCGACGCCGTTGATCGGCAGGATGTCCTGCGGACAGGCGGAGAAGGCGATGACGAGGTCCATCTCCGCCCGGAGCGCGACATGGCTGCCGGGCGTCGAGACCGGCGGCTCGAAGGACAGGCTGTGGTCCGGCCGGACCGGGATGTTCATGAACAGGTTGAGCGGGCTCGGCGTCTCCGGTGCCTCCAGCCCGAGGTCCCGCATCGCCGCGTGCAGGTTGTCGGTGCAGTTGTCGTGATAGCCCTCGACGCCGAGGAACCTGTAGCGGTGGCTGTCGCAGGCGGCGATGATCGTGTCGTGGATGCCGCCCGACGTGTCCTCCAGGAGGGTGAGAATCGGCCGGCGCCGGTTGGTCATCATGGCGTCGCCGACCGCCGGGATGATCTTGAGGATATGCGGACGGGTGTGCTCCATCGACATGAACTCGGTCAGATCGTGGGCGTTGAAGGCCCAGGTGTCGACCACCTGGTCGCCATGGGTGTTGATCACCTTGACGACCTGGCCCTGCCGGACATGGGCGGCCTTGCCGCGGCGGGCGGGGATGGTGACGAGGACGGTCATGGCGCGGCTCCGGCTGGCGGGGGCGCCACTCTCGCCGAGCCGGGCGGCCCGAGCAAGCGCGGCCGCGGCCGGATGCATGCCAGGGCCGCGCCGGGCGCCCTTGCTCACCGTCCCGCAACCACCTAGACGAGTATCATGACCGAAACGACCTATGCGATCGGCGACATTCACGGTCGCCTCGACCTTCTCGAGCAATTGCTGGACCTTGTGGAGGCCGATGCCGCGGTCCGCGGCACGGCGGCGAAGGTGGTGTTCACCGGCGACTATGTCGACCGCGGCCCCGACACGTTCGGCGTGGTCGAGCGGCTGATCGCCGGCCCACGGCGCAGGGGTGACAGCTTCGTGTGCCTGCGCGGCAACCATGACGACCTCTTCGTCAAGGCGGTGACCACGGGCGAGGGCCTGCCGGACTGGGCCTGGACGCTGTTCCGGCATACGATCGTCAGCTACGGCGCCGGCGAGCGCGACTGGAAGACCTCGCCGAAGCTGCGGCGCCACGCCGCGCATCTCTCGGCCCTGCCGCTCACCCATGACGATGGCGTCCACCTCTTCGTCCATGCCGGCATCCGGCCGGGCACGCCGATCGAGGACCAGCTCGAGGAGGATCTGCTCTGGATCCGTCACGAGTTCCTGGACCACCAGCCGCCGCTGCCGCGGCGGGTGGTGCACGGCCACACCATCATGGGCGATGACCCCGTCGTCACCCCTAACCGCGTGTCGATCGACACCGGCGCCTATCGCTCCGGCATCCTCACCGCGGCGGTGCTGGCGGGCGGCCAGGTCTCTTTCCTCCAGGCCAGGGGTCCGATCGACCGGCCGGCGGTGATCCGCGAGGAGCTGCTCTCGGCCAGCGTGCACGGCCGCGCCGTTCCGCCGGCGATCCGGCAACTCTACGACGCCTTCCTCGCCGGCGATATCGATCTGCGGGAAATGACCGAGCGCTCCAGCCGCGAGTTTGCCTGAGGCTGAACGACCCCGCCATCCGCGACCGTCATGGACGGGCTTGTCTCGTCCATGACGTGGCGTTCCGCATGCAAGGATAGCCATCGGCTGCAGCGGGCGAAGCACGTTCCCCATCACCCTAGGATTCTTCTCGCAGAGGCTTGATCTCGCCGCCGCCCTGGCGCAGGCTTGGGTATAAAATCCGCTGCGGCATCGATCCCGGCGGGCAACAGGTCGATCTCGGGGCGAAACGGCATGGTGGAAGCGACGCGTCAACTCTCGACCTGGCTGGAGCGATTCGGAGCCGCGCTCAGCGCGCGCGACATCTCCGCCATCCCGTCCCTGTTCGTCGAGGATGGCTACTGGCGCGACCTCCTCGCCTTCAGCTGGAACCTCCACACCGCCGAGGGCCGGGCCGGCATCCGGGCCTTCGCCGAGGCGACGCTCGATCGCACCGGGCCGACCGCGCTGGCGATCGAAGGAGAGGCGACCGAGGCGAACGGCATCGTCGAGGGCTGGTTCACCTTCGAGACCGCCGTCGCGCGCGGCAAGGGCCATGTCCGCCTGCGGGACGAGTTGTGCTGGACGCTGCTCACCTCGATGGAGGAGCTCAAGGGCTTCGAGGAAAAGAAGGGCCGGCATCGGGCCTTCGGCGCCCTGCACGGCATCCATCGCGACCGCAAGTCCTGGCTGGAGCTCCGGCAGGACGAGGAAGCGAGCCTCGGGCGCGAGCACCAGCCCTATTGCGTGGTGGTCGGCGCCGGCCAGGGCGGCCTGGCGCTGGGCGCGCGCCTGCGGCGGCTCGGCGTGCCCACCATCATCCTGGAGGCGCACGAGCGACCGGGGGATTCCTGGCGCAAGCGCTACAAGTCGCTCTGCCTGCACGACCCGGTCTGGTACGACCACATGCCCTACCTGCCCTTCCCCGACGATTGGCCGGTCTATTCGCCCAAGGACAAGATCGCCGACTGGCTGGAGATGTATGCCCGGGTGATGGAGCTCAACGTCTGGACCTCCACCACCTGCCGCAAGGCGAGCTATGACGAGGCCAGCGGCGAATGGACGGTCGAGGCCATCCGCGCCGGCGAGCCGGTGACGCTGCGCCCCAGGCACCTGGTGCTGGCGACGGGCATGTCGGGCCTGCCCAACGAGCCGGACTTCCCCGGCATGGCGCGCTTTGCCGGCGAGCAGCACCATTCCAGCCGCCACAAGAGCAGCGAGGCCTATCGCGGCAAGCGCTGCGTCGTCATCGGCTCGAACAATTCCGCCCACGACATCTCAGCCGATCTCTGGGAGAACGGCGCCGACGTCACCATGGTCCAGCGCTCCTCGACCCATATCGCGACATCGGATGCGCTGTTCCGCTTCGGCACCAGCACGCTCTATTCGGAGGCGGCGCTGGAGCGGGGCATCACCACCGACAAGGCCGACCTCCTCAACGCCTCGATGCCCTACGGCCTGCTGCCGCAGGTCCTCAAGCCGGTCACATCAGCCATCCGGGCGCACGATGCCGAGCTCTATCGCCGCCTGGAGGCGGTCGGCTTCCTGCTCGACTTCGGCGACGACGACTCCGGCCTGTTCCTGAAATATATGCGGCGCGGCTCGGGCTATTATATCGACGTCGGCGCCAGCGAGCTGATCGCGAGCGGCGAGATCAAGCTCAGGCGCGGCGAGGTGCGCGAGATCGTCGAGCACGGCGTCGTGCTCGACGACGGCAGCGAGCTGCCGGCGGACCTGATCGTCTATGCCACGGGCTACGGCTCGATGAACGGCTGGGCGGCGCGGCTGATCTCGCAGGCGGTGGCCGACAAGGTCGGCAAGGTCTGGGGCCTCGGCTCCGGCACGACCAAGGATCCCGGACCCTGGGAGGGCGAGCCACGCAACATGTGGAAGCCGACGCGCCAGGAGGGGCTCTGGTTCCACGGCGGCAACCTGCACCAGTCGCGGCACTATTCGCAATATCTGGCGCTGCAGCTCAAGGCGCGGATGGAGGGCCTGCCGACGCAGGTCTACGGCCTGCCCGAGGTGCATCACCTGGCATAGGGCCTCTCAGATCTCCGACCGGGTGATCAGGATCAGCCTGCCCGCGGAATCGACGTTGACGGCGACGACCTGCCAGGAGCGCAGGCCCCTGGCCGCGAGCGCCGACGTCATCGCCGGCGTCGCATCGATGGAGTTGCGCAGCGCCTGCATCTCCTCCTGGCTGGTCTGCGCCACGGCGGCGTCGACCTGAGCCCGGGCCGCCGCCGGCAGGTCGTCGATGTCGACCACGGCGACGTGGTCGATGGTGTCGGCAGCCTGGCTGCCGGGGTCGAGGGCCTCGCCGGCAGCCGAAGGCGTCGCGGGGGCCGCGAAGGCAAGGATGGCCAGCGTGGCGATCGTTGCAATGCGCATGACGGGTCCCTCCTTTCGCTGGTGGAGGATCGTTGCCGATATCCTCCTGTTCCAACGGCGAAGTCCGTCCAAGGTTCGCGCCGGCTGCAAAAACCGCGCGGCTCAGCCCTCGACGAAGGCGCGGAGCCTGCCGAGCGCGTCGTCCCATTGCGCCGAGACCAGATCGAGATAGGAGCGGGCCTCGGCGATCGGCTCCGGCCGATAGGCGAAGCGGCTCTCGCGGCCGACGCGGATGCTCGAGACCAGCCCGGCATGCTCAAGAACATGCAGATGCTTGGTGACGGCCTGGCGCGTCAGCTCGGTGTCGACCGAGAGCTTGGCGATGGAGCGAGCCTGCCCGTCGCTGAGCTTCCTCAGCAGGGACAGGCGGGTCCTGTCGCCCAGCGCCGCGAAGATCGGCGCCGGGTCGGCGGCGGCTGCCGGGAGGCTGGCGCCGATCATCGCTCGACGTGAGCCCTGATGTTGCGTACCTGCTCCGCCCAGCCGCCATCGTTCATGCGGAAGGCCTCGTCGCGCCGGTGCACCGGGATGGCGTCGAAGCCGGATTCCACCACGGTGAGACGCGTGCCCTCCGCTGTCGGCGTGAGGGTGAACTCCACCCGCGTCGGCGTCTCGCCGGAATAGTCGACGGCGGGGTCGATGGCATAGGGATGCCAGGTGAAGGCGAACAGGCGAGGCGCCTCCATGCGCTCGACCCGGGCGTTCCAGCGGATGTGCTCGAAGCCGGGATAGGTGATGTGGCCGGTCGAGGCCTCGCCTGGCACGAAGGGGCCGTCGAGCTTCACCCGGAACCATTGGCCGAACTCGACATGGTCGGTGATGGCGCGCCAGACCCGGTCGACCGGCGCTTTCAGGTCGATGGTCTTTTCGATGCGGTCGGACATGATGGCAACCTCCTGGTTGCTGATACCGTGCCAGCTTGTGCCCGTAACCGCAACCATAAAGTTGCCGTTCTGGGCGCGTCGCAGCTGCATTTCGTCGGGGATGAGCGGCGGTCTTCGCTGCAGCGCGGGATTTGGCGGTGGACATCCCCGCTCACTTAGGGTCAACTGCATCGGCCCCGGCAGGGAGAGCGGGGTTGAGATCGAGGCGGCCGGCAGGGCTGGGTCCGGGAGAGACGCCATGGGGGGCGCACAGCTGGGACGGAAACGGCGCCGCCGCCGCTGGGCTTCACTGCCCATGGCCGGGCGCCTGCTGGCGATGGCTCCCGACCGGCTCGGCGAGACCGCGGCGAAGCTGGCCATGCTCGGCTGGATCTGCGGCATGGCCTATTACAACTGGGTCTCCACCTATCCCCTGTCCGTGCCCTGGTGGGCGCATCTGACCTTGATGACCGGCGGTCTCTACGGCGTTTCGGTGACCATCGGCGAAGGGGTGGCTCTGCTTGCCGGCCTGGCTGCGAGGACCGCGGGCGGCCGGTTGCATGGTCGGCTGGAGGTGGTGCTCGGGGTCGTCCTCCTGGTGCCGGCCCTGGCCTTCCTGGCGGCCCGCTGCGGCCTGCTGCTGTTCCACTTCGCCGCCCGCTGACGGCCCGGGCCTCGGCCGGACCGCCCGGTGGGCGGTCCGGCGATCACGGCCGCAGGCGCCTCACGCCGGCGACGGCTTCTTCGGCGGCCAGATCTTGAGCCCGGCAACCGCCTTGGCCGGTGCGGCCCCGTCGGCTGCAGGCTTGGCGGCAGGCTTGGTCGCCGCCACCTCGTGTTCCGCCGCGTTGACCTTGGCGACGCCGCGCAGCAGCCGCTGATAGGTCTTGACGGCGAATGCCGCAACATCGCGTTCCGGTGGTATGTCCGTCTTCGCCAGAACCGCGGCAGCCAGCGTAGCGGCAACCATACGATCGTCCATATATAGCCCCTCTTTGGCAGGACAGCGTGTCCTCACGGGCCCACCATGGCACGATTGCGGGGCAATCCGAAATCAGGATTTTTGGTTGTGCGAACGGTGCCGTCGCTCGTGCGTGGCGCGCAGGGCGAGCGACGGCACCGCTGCCGCGCCGGTCTTGGAGGCGGCGTGACCCCATGGTTATGGGGTGCCGGCCGCCGCCGGCAAGCGGGTGCCGGCCGTTCGATCATGCGCATCGAGGTGTCGGCGCCCCCGCCGCCCAGGGCGGCGGCGCCAGGTGTCCGGCCAGCCAGGCGGTGAAGGCGCGGACCTTGCCGGCGGTGAAGCGGGCCGACGGCCGCACCAGGTGGATGGCGCCTTCGCCGTCGACGGACCAGTCGCCGAGCACCTCCACCAGGCGCCCGTCCGCCAGCTCCGGCCCGACCAGCCATTCCGAGCAGATGATCAGGCCCCGGCCGGCGACGCCCGCCCAGACCAGGGTGTGGGAATCGTCGGCCGCGAGCGGCCCGGACACGCGCACGCCCTCCACCCGCCCGTCGCGGCGGAAACGCCATTCGGGATGGGAGACGAGCCGGGTGAACATCAGGCAGTCATGGCCGGCGAGATCGGCGGGGCGGGCCGGGGCGCCGCGGCGGGCGAGATAGGCCGGGGCGGCGCAGACCAGGCGCCGGTTGTCCGCGAGCTTGCGGGCGACGAGGCGGCTGTCCGGCAGGTCGCCGATGCGCAGGGCGATATCATAGCCCTCGGCGACGAGGTCGACATAGCGCTCGGAATAGGAGGCCTCGACGCTCACCGCCGGGTGAAGCGCCAGGAAGTCCGGCAGCATCGGCGCGATCCACATCCGCCCGAAGGTGCCGGGCAGGGCGAGGCGCAGCCGGCCGCTGGGCAGGGCCGCGGCCTCGGCCGCCTCCTGCTCCGCCTCGGCCATGGCGGCGAGCGCGGCGCGCATGCGCTCGGCGAAGCGGGCGCCGGCCTCGGTCGGAACGGCGCTGCGGGTCGTGCGCTCGATCAGGCGCGCGCCGAGCCGCCGCTCCAGGGCCGCCACCCGGCGCGACAGCACGGAGGCGTCGCGCCCGAGGCGGCGGCTGGCCCCGGCGAAGCCGCCGGCATCGAGCACCGCCAGGAAGGCGACGACCTCGTCGAGACGGCGTCCGCTGAATTCGTGCATCAGGTGCAAGGATAACCTGCAATCCCGCGGGATTACAGGACGAAGATCCGGGACCTATCTGCCTCCGCACCGACCAATGGAGGTTTCCATG
Organism: Labrys wisconsinensis; assembly: GCF_030814995.1. Classification (GTDB taxonomy): domain Bacteria; phylum Pseudomonadota; class Alphaproteobacteria; order Rhizobiales; family Labraceae; genus Labrys; species Labrys wisconsinensis. The sequence continues at coordinate 48,163 of NZ_JAUSVX010000020.1, forward strand.
CGCGCCTATCACCTGACAGCCCCCGGCCTCGAGCACCTCGTCCGGACCGAGGCGGAGCCGCCGCGGCCCGGCCCGGGCGAGGTGCTCGTCCGGCTCAGGGCCGCCAGCCTCAACTATATCGATCTGGCGGTGGCGACCGGCGGCTTCCCCGTGCCGCACCTGCCGCTGATCCCGGTGACCGACGGGGCCGGGGAGGTGATCGAGCTCGGCGCCGGCGTCGAGGGTGTGCGGCCCGGCGAGCGCGTCGTGCCGCATTTCCTGCCGGCCTGGACCGCCGGCGCCCCCGGCCCGGTGGAGGGGCGGCGCATGCGCGGCATCACCATGCCTGGGTCGCTCGCCGAGCTCGCCGTCGTTCCGGCGGGCGGCCTGGTGCGCATGCCGGAGCATCTTTCCTTCGAGGAGGCGGCGAGCCTGCCGATCGCCGCCACGACGGCCTGGAAGGCGATGCGCACCGCCGCTGTCCGGCCGGGCTCGCGCGTCCTGCTGCTCGGCACCGGCGGGGTCAGCCTGTTCGCCCTGCAGTTCGCCAAGGCGGCCGGCGCCCGGGTGATCCTCACCTCGTCCTCGGACGAGAAGCTGGAGCGGGCCCGCGCCCTCGGCGCCGACGAGACCATCAACTACCGCAGCACCCCGGACTGGGACGCCGAGGTGCTGAAGCGGACCGATGGCGCGGGCGTCGACCTGGTGGTCGAGACCGTCGGCGCGCAGACCTTCGGCCGCTCGCTGAATGCCGCCGCCGTCGAAGGCACGGTGTTCGTGGTCGGCTTCGTCACCGGCGGCGAGCTCGCGACTTCGCTCTTCCCGGTGATCCTGAAGACGCTGCGCGTCATCGGCAGCAACACCGGCTCGGTGGCGGACCTCGCCGAAGCGGCAGAAGCGATCGCCGCCACCCGCATCCGGCCGGTGCTCGACCGGGTCTTCAGCTTCGACGAGGCGCCGGCTGCCTATGGACTGATGCAGCGCGGCGGCCATTTCGGCAAGCTGGCGATCACGGTCTGAAGGCGAGACATCCGGAGAGGCCGGTGCCGCCGCCCTATACGGCTGTCCCGGTGCCCGGATCGAACCAGTGCAGCTTGGCGAAGTCGAGCGTCAAAGCCAGCCGCTCGCCTCGGGGTGGCACGCGGTTCGGCGGGATGCGTGCGGCGATCCGGTTGACCCGGGCGCCGCCGGCCTCGGCCGCGAGCGGCTCCTCCGCGAGGGCGGGCGGGGAGGGCAGGTCGAAGAACACGAAGCTGTCGGCGCCGAGCGCCTCGGCCACCAGCACCTCGGCGCGAAACACCGCGTCCTCGGCGGCGCAGACCAGCAGCGATTCCGGCCGCACGCCGAGGATGACCTCCCGGTCCAGCCGGCTCTGCAGACCCGGTCGCTCCGCCAGCGCCGCGGCCGGCAGGTCGAAGGCGATGTCGGTCGCCGCCACGGCGAAGCGCGCCGCCGCCCCGCCCGGCGTCAGGGTGCCGCGGATGAAGTTCATGCTCGGGCTGCCGATGAAGCCGGCGACGAACAGGTTGGCGGGCCGGTCGTAGAGCGCCTGCGGCGTGTCGATCTGCTGCAGGTTGCTCTCCGCCGTCGAGCCGACGGGCTTCAGCACCGCCACCCGGTCGCCCATCGTCATGGCCTCGACCTGGTCGTGGGTGACGTAGAGCGTGGTGACGCCGAGCCGCTGGTTGAGGAGCTTGAGCTCGGCCCGCATCTGCACCCGGAGCTTGGCGTCGAGGTTGGAGAGCGGTTCGTCCATCAGGAAGACCGCGGGGTGGCGCACGATCGCCCGGCCCATGGCGACGCGCTGGCGCTGGCCGCCCGAGAGCATGCCCGGCTTGCGATGGAGATAGCGCGCGAGGTCGAGCGTGCGGGCCGCCTCGGTCACCCGCCGCTCGATCTCCGCCTTGGGCGTGCGGCGCTGCTGCAGCCCGAACGCCATGTTCTCGAACACGGTCATGTGGGGATAGAGCGCATAGTTCTGGAAGATCATGGCGATGTCGCGGTCGCCGGGCTCGCGGTCGGTGACATCGAGCTCCCCGATCAGCAGCCGCCCGGCATCGGGATATTCCAGGCCGGCGGCGACGCGCAGCAGCGTGGACTTGCCGCAGCCCGACGGCCCGACCAGCACGACGAACTCGCCGTCGCCGAGGTCGATCGAGACGTTGGCGACCGCGACGGTGCCGTCGTCATAGGTCTTGCCGATCCGGTCGAAGGAGAGGGACGCCATTGCGCGAGGCCCGGTCAGAGATCGACGGGCCGGCCGCTCGCGGCCGATTGCTCGATCGCGGCGAGCGCCCGTGTCGCGGCGAGGCCGTCCGCCACATCGGCGAGCAGCGGCGCGTCGCGCAGCACCGCGTCGACGAAGCGGGCGATCGCCTCGAACACGAAGCCGCCGACCCTGGTGGCGCCGGTCGGGGCGACGCCGAGCACGTCGGCATAGCGCAGCCCCTTGCCGGTCAGCCGGCGCACCGCGCCGTTGTGCGAGGGGTCGGCCTGCACCTGGCCCTTGTCGCCGACCAGTTCGAGCTTGAAGTCGAACACCTGCGGGTTGTCGGGGGAGAGCAGCCAGCTGTTCTCCATGGTCACCACCGTGCCCTTGGCGAATTCGAGGATGGCGAGGTGGACGTCCTTGGTGGCGACGCCGCGGGACGCCAGCACCCCTTCGCGCGAGACGGCATAGACGCGCTTCACCTCGTCGGCGAGCACGAAGCGCAGGGCGTCGAGAGCGTGGCTGCCGAGGAACCACAGCGCCGAGGAGCGGCTCGCCCAGCTCAGCATCTCCAGCGGCACGAAGGTGGTGTTGCTGAGGCGGGCCGAGCCGTGCACCGGCCGGCCGATCTCGCCGGAGGCCACCGCCTCGCGGACCTGAACGATGGCAGGGCTGACGCGGTTGTGGAAATCGACCATCAGCTTGGCCTTGGACCTGGCGGCAGCGTCGGCGATGGCGTTCGCCTCCTCCAGCGTGGTCGCCAGCGGCTTCTCGCTGAGCACGTGCTTGCCGGCGGCCAGCGCCGCCAGGATGATCGGGGTGTGGGTGAAGTCGGGCGTGGCGATCGAGACCGCGTCGACATGCGGGTCGGCGATCAGGTCCTCGTGCCTGGTGTAGGCGGCCTTGGCGCCGGTCTCGGCCTTCATCGCCTCGGCCCGCTCGGGCGAGACGTCGCACACCGCCACCAGCTCGGTCTCGGGCAGCGTGGTGAAGACATGGGCATGGTTGGCGCCCCACAGACCGGCGCCGACGACGCCCATTCTCAGCCTTTGCATGGACAATACTCCTGAAGGTCAGCCCTTGACCGAGCCGAAGGTCAGACCGCGCACCACGTAGCGGTCGAAGACGAGGAAGATCAGCATGGGCGGCACCATGGCGACCACGGCGGCTGCCGCGATATAGTTCCAGGTGACGCCCGCCGTGGCGAAATAGCCGAGCGTGCCGATCGGCAGCGTCGCGGTGGCGCGCGAGCTCAGCACCAGCGGGAAGGCGGCGTTGTTCCAGGCGAAGACGAAGGCGAACATCGAGGTGACGATCAGGCCCGGACGGACGATCGGCAGGGTGATGCGCAGCATGATCACGTGCCAGCGGGCCCCGTCGACGCGCGCCGCCTCCTCCAGCTCGATCGGCACCTCGTCGATGAAGCTCTTCATCAGCCAGACGGAGAAGGGGATGGTCAGGGTCTGCAGCACCAGCACCATGGCGAGATAGGTGCCGGAGAGGCCGATGCGCGTCATCAGCACGAAATAGGGGATGAGGAAGGCGACCGGCGGCGCCATCAGCAGGCCGAGATACCAGAGCATCAGGTTCTTCTTGGCCCGGAAGCGGAAGCGCGACAGCGCGTAGGCCGCCGGCACGGAGAAGGGCAGGTTGAGCAGCACCGTGCCGGTCGCCACGATGATGCTGTTGACGAGCTGCGGCGCGTTGGCGCCGGGGTCGAGCAGGATGTGGCGGAAGGCGTCGAGCGTCGGCGTGAAGGTGAACTGCGGCGGATTGAGGAAGGCGGTCTCGGGCGGGCGGATCGCCAGGGCGAAGAACCAGCAGATCGGCCCGATGAAGAAGACGAGGGCCAGGAGGATGGCGCCGTAGAGGGCCGTCGCGGCGAGGGGACGCTGGCGGCGCATCTCACCACTCCTCGTTGCGGAAGGCGAAGAAGACGTAGAGGGCGATCAGCGCATTGACGATCACCACGATGATCCAGGTCATGGCGCTGGCGAGCCCGATGTTGAACTGCATCAGGCCGAGCTCGTAGAGGGAGTAGCCGAGCGTGCGCGACGCCGTGCCGGGGCCGCCGCGGGTGAGCACCAGGACGGGGTCGAAGGTGTTGAACAGCTGCATGAAGCGCAGCATCAGCACGATCGCGGCCGTGCGGCGGATCAGCGGCAGCTTGATGCGCACCAGCATGGCCCAGGGCGAGGCCTTGTCGAGCCGGGCGGCCTCGACGATCTCCTGCGGCACCGAGAGCAGGCCGGCATAGAGCACGATGGCGAAGAACGGCGTCCATTGCCACACGTCGGCCGCCAGGACGCTCGCCAGCGCCGTCGCCTGGCTGCCGAGCAGACCCTGGGCCGGCACCGGCAGGAAGGCCGAGCGCAGCACCCAGGGGATGAGGCCGGCGCCGGGATCGTAGAGGTAGCGGAACAGGAAGCCGACCACGATCGGGGCGATGGTGGTGGGCAGGATCAGGAGGGCCCGCGCCGCCGACATGCCGGGCAGGGCGGTGGCCAGCACCAGGGCGATGGCGAGGCCGAGCACGAACTCGATGGCCGTGCCGACCACCGACAGCACGATGGTGTTGCGCAGGCTGGCGACGAAGTCGGCGCTGGCGAGGACCTGGCGGTAATTGGCGAGGCCGACGAAGCCGAGCGGCTCGCCGGCCGCCTGCAGGTTCCAGAAATAGAAGCTGTTCTTCAGCGCGAAGATCAGGGGATAGGCGATCAGCGCCAGCAGCAGCACCACCGACGGGGCGATCAGGACGAAGGGCAGCCAGGACCGCGGCCTGCGGCGGGGCAGGGCCGGAGCGGCGCCGGAAAGGACGTCGTGCATGCGCAGCCTGGGATCGGAGCGGGAGACGGCGGGGCGCGCCGCGGCGGAAACGTCTTGCGATCTGGCGTAGTCGCCAAGCCGCAAGGGCGCGTCGAGACCAGGGTGGCGTGCCTCCGGCGCAGAGGTCGGCGCCGGAGGCACGCCGTGCCAGGGTCGGATCAAGTCAGGAGAGGGTCTTGATCAGGCCCTTTGCGGCCTCGAGGCTGTCGTCGAAGCTCGGTTGCTTGTACGGCAGCAGGAAATTGGCGCCGAGGACGTTCTTGAACAATTCGTCGGTCTGCTTGAGCCCGGCCGCGACCTCGCCGCCGCCGGACAGGAACTGGTTGAGCTGCAGGCCGAGCACGCCCTCGAGCGCGGTGTAGCCGGGCACGGGCGGGCGCGAGATCTTGCCGTTGCCCTGCTCCATCATCGCCAGCTGCACGTCGAGATAGGGATAGACCTTGGCGACGTCGGCGTCCTTGTAGAGGGAGCGGCGGGCAAAGTCGGAGAACTGGTAGTTGAGGTCCGGCCAGAGCGCCATCTTCTTCTGGGTCGCGGCGGAGGTGGCCCATTTCAGGAAGGCCCAGCCGTTCTGCTGGTTGGACGAGCTGGAGGGAATGCCGAGGCTCCAGCCGCCGATGCTGACGTTCTGCTTGACGCCCGCCGCCTTGGGCAGCGCACCGACGTCGAACGTCTCCATGACGTCGGACTTCTTGCCGGTCATGTAGCCGCTGTTCTTGACGAGATAGAAATAGGGCGTCCACCAGTAGAACATGCCGATGTCGCCGGCGGCGAAGCGGGTGCCGGCGTCGAACCAGACATAGTTGATCGCTTCGGGTGGCGAGAGCTTGTAGAGCTCCTGGTAGAGCGCGACGGACTTCGCCCAGGCGTCGCCGGTGAGCTGCGGCGTGAAATCCCAGGGGCTCTCGGGGAAGGACTTGAACCAGCGGGCGCCGTTGCTCGCCGCAACTTGCGTGAACATGTGGACGATCGGGGTGGGCTGCGAGCCGCAGACCACGGTCGGGAACAGCGGCTTGCCGCCGGCCTGCTTGCCGGCGAGCGATTGCAGCGTCTGGAGATAGGCGTCCCAGGTCCAGGCCTCGTCCGTGGCCTTGGGCGGCGCCTTGACGCCGAACTGGCCGAAGAGGTCCTTGCGGTAGATCACGCCCTGGGCATAGGCCGCCACGGGCAGGGTGACGAAGCGGCCTTTCCAGATGTTGGAGGAATAGAGCACTTCCGGGATGAAGTCGCCGAGGTCGATGGCCTTGTCGGCCTTGATGAAGTCGTCGAGCGGCGTGACCCAGCCATTGTCGAGATATTGGCCCGACCACATCTGGTCGACGGTGATGACGTCGGCGTCCGAGGTCTTGGCGACGAAGGAGGAGACGAGGCGGGCCTGCAGCGCGTCGTAGGACAGGCTCTCCAGCTCGACCTTGAGGCCGGTCTCCTTCTCGAACTCCGGCAGCATCGCCTTCATGGAGAAGAAGAACGGGTCCTCCACCGAGAGCACGCGCACGGTGCCGGAGCCCGCGGCGCGGGCGGGCGCGACGGACGCGCCGGCGAGCGCGGCCGCGGCCAGCGCGCCGGATCCGGCCTGCAGCAGCGCGCGCCTGGTCAAAGGATCGATGATGTCTTGCGGCATGTCAGCTTCCCCTCTTGCCTCGTTCCGGCTCTGCCCGGCGGGGCGAGCCGACGATGGTCGTGCACGGCGGCCTTGTTGTTGTGGCCTGCTCTGGTAAGTTTGATGCTCTCACATACAAACTACCTCGTCAAGGCGACGAGGCTGGAGTATGACTGAGACACCTGGGCTCGGAAGGGAATCGCCTGGCCCCGGAGATGCCGGCGGCGAGCCCGATGAAAGCCTATCGCGAGCGGTGAGAATGAAGGCCGGCAGCACCCCGTCCGCCGAGGCGGGCATCGGCACTCTCGGAGCCATGGGCGCCCCGCTCGACGAGATCGCGCGGCCGGCGCGGCGCCGGCAGGGGCTGATCTCCTCGGCCGCCATCGGCTCGGCCAATCGCGGGCGCGTGCTCAAGCTCCTGTTCGATCTCGGCCCGACCAGCCGGGCGGAGCTGGCGCGCCATGTCGGCGTCAACCGGGCGACGATCACCGGCATCATCCAGCCGCTGGTCGACCAGGGCATCCTGGTCGAGGGCGACCCGCTGCGCTCCAGCGAGGGCGGCGGCAAGCCGGCGCGGCCGCTGTGGTTCTCGCAGGATGCCCAGCCGATCTGCGCCGTGCTGCTGATGCACGACAGCGTGCACACGGCGCTCGTCTCGCTCGACGGCGCCATCACCGCCGAGCGCAAGGCCGAGTTCCCGCGCGAGGCGACGCGGGTCGAGCCGATCATGGAGGCCGTCGCCGCCTGCCTCGCCGGCACCCTGTCGGAGGCGCCGCGCGCGCCGCGCGCCATCGGCGTCGCCGCCGGCGGCATGATCGACACCGACCGCGGCGCGATCGTCACCGTCAATCTCGCGCCGATGCTGGACGGATTTCCGCTGGGGCCGGAGCTGACGCGCCGCTTCGGCCTGCCGACCTGCGTCGACCATCATCCGCGGGCGCTGCTGGTCGGCGACCGCTGGTTCGGGGTCGGGCGCGGCCGGCGGCGCTTCGCCGTGGTCTATACCGGCGATGTGCTGGGCGGCGCCCTCTTCCTCGACGACCATCTCTATCGCGGTCCGGCCGGGGCGGGCGGCGAGCTCGGTCACACCTTCGTGCAGGTCGACGGCCTGCCGTGCCGCTGCGGCCGGCGCGGCTGCTGGGAGACGATCGCGACGCTGCGCTGGCTGCGCCGGGAGGCGGCGGCGCGCGGCCTGCCCGCGGCGATCGATTCGCGCCGCCTCGTGGCCCTGGCGGCCGAAGGGGCTCCCGGCGCCGCCGAGCTGCTCGACCGCTATGCCCGCAACGTGGCGGTGGGCATCGCCAACCTGCAGCAGACCATGGCGCCGAACTTCATCGTGCTGCACGGCGACGTTGCCGGCGGCGGGCCCGTCATGATCGAGGCCATCGCCGCCCATGTCCGCGCCCTGGTGCCCTGGCGTCCCGGCGGCGACATCGAGCTCGTCGCCGGCGACATCGCCGATGCCGCCGCCCTGCGCGGCGCCGCCGGGCTGGTGCTGTCGGACCTCCTGCATTTCGAGCTCTGAGGGGAGGGCGCGGCTTGCGGCGCCGGGCGGGCCGCGTCACACTCGCGCCGCCCGTCCGTGATTCAGCCCGAAGACACCGGTGCGGAGGCTCGCCCGCCAACCCCGCGCGGCGGCGAGCGCTTTGTGGCGCGGGGTCGTGAGGACGGGGCCGAGGATATTCGATGGTGCGCGCAACCGGCGGCTTGCCGGACAGATGGTCCGACCGGCCCTATCACCGCAGCTGGCTTCTCGCCCAGGCCAACGGCCTGTTCGATTTCTTCCAGCACAATTCCGTCAACCCGCGGGGCGGCTTCTACGACCTCGACGATCGCGGGCGGCCGCTCGATCCGGCCGGCCAGGTGCGCGGCATCCATATCGCGGCGCGCGCCGTGCACTGCTTCGCCATCGCCACGCTGCTCGGCCGGCCCGGCGCCGCCGATGTGGTCGACCGCGGCATGGACTATCTGTGGAACCACCACCGCGACCTCGAGAACGGCGGCTATGTCTGGTCGCTGAACGATGCCGGCCCGGTCGATGCCAGCAAGCAGGGTTACGGCCACGCCTTCGTGCTGCTGGCGGCGTCATCCGCCCGGACCATCGGCCATCCCCTGGCGGACGCCATGCTCGCCGACATCACCGAGGTCCTGAACGCGCGCTTCTGGGAGGCGCGGCACGGGGCGATCGCCGAGGAATTCACCGCCGACTGGCAGCCCCTCGACGGCGGGCGCTATCGCGGCCAGAACTCCAACATGCACCTGACCGAGGCGCTGATGGCCGCCTTCGAGACGACCGGGGACAAGGATTATCTCGCCAAGGCCGAGAGCATCGCCGATCTGGTGATCCGCCGCCGCGCCGGCTCGGTCGGCTGGCGTGTCGCCGAGCATTTCGACGCCGACTGGGGCCTGGACAAGCACTATTACCACCCCAACGAGATGTTCCGGCCGGCCGGCACCACGCCGGGGCACTGGCTGGAATGGGCCCGCCTGACGCTGCAGATCTGGGCGCTCGGCGGCCGCCGGCACGACTGGATGCCGGAGGCGGCGCGGGGCCTGTTCGCCCAGGCCATGGCGCTCGGCTGGGACGCCGACAAGGGCGGCTTCTTCTACACGCTCGACTGGGAGGACCGGCCGGCCAAGCGCCACAAGCTGTGGTGGCCGGCCTGCGAGGGCATCGGGGCGGCGCATTTTCTCGGCGAGCACCTGCCGAGCGCGTTTCACGAGGAGGGCTACCGCAAGATCTGGAACGTGATCGAGCGTGCTTTCCTCGACCGCGAGAACGGCGGCTGGCACGAGGAGCTGACCGAGGACCTCGTGCCCGGCCACAGCATGTTCGCCGGCAAGGGCGATATCTACCACGCCCTGCAGGCCTGCCTCATCCCGCTGTTCCCGGCGACGGGCAGCCTGACCAAGGTCATCGTCGAGGCCGGCGGCGCCGTATGACGGCCGGAGCGCCGGCTCGCCGTCAGCGGGACCGGCGCGCGGCGGTAAGGCTCCTCATCCGTTCCAGGAGCCGGGACAGAGGTCCCGGTCGCGCCAGGAAGTCGTGGCCGTCCTCGATGGCGCGCCGGATGGCCTGCCGATGCGCCTCGAGCATCGCCTCGCGCCCCTTCGCATAGGCGCCGGGATCCGAGACGGGACTGGTGTTCTCCAGCACCAGCCCGCGCCGATACCGTTCGGGCAGGCTGCGCACGTCGAAATCCTGCCCGCCGCCCTCGGCCCGGTGGTTGGGGACCAGCGCATACCAGAAGTCCAGGGCCTGCGCCCCCTTCCAGCTGTGGTAGATCTTCACGCCCCTGTGGCCGAGCACGAGCTTGCGCTTGTTCATCTGCGCCTCCACGCACAACCCGACGGCGGTCATCCTGCACCACCGGAGAGACGGGGATGTGTCGGCTGGCGCGGCCGCCCTGCGGGTGGAGATGGCCGCGGCGCGAGGCTCGCGGCGGCGAGGACGATCGTAATGTTAAGCGTTCGTTGACCCTGACGCTCGGATTTTATGAACCTGGCCGGCGTGGGCGCGTTGAGGTCACGACAGCGGCCGTCGTCGGAGAACGCGTTGCCGAGGCCGTGCTTGGCGCTTCATCGGTTGGGAGTTGCGTATGAGTCCCCAGGAGAAGATGCAGGATCGACGCATCGTTGCCGGGGCCGTCGGCGATGGGCTGGCGAGCCGGCACGAGGCGCTGCTGCAGGCGCCGCTTCCGGCGGCCATGGCGGCGCTTCTGGCGCGGCTGGCGGCCGTCGAGCCGCCGGGCGCGCGCTGCGGCGCGAACGTCGTCCCGGCAGGGTCGGATGGGGGGCGGCTCATAGGCTCTGCTTCGAATCAGAGGCCATGAGCCGCTCAGCAACGCCTACTTCAGGTTTGCCGCGACGTTGCTGAACTTGTTGGTCAGGTTGGTGCCGACCGTGGTCATGGCGCCGATGGCGACGACGGCGATGAGGGCTGCGATCAGGCCATATTCGATGGCAGTGGCGCCGCTCTCGTCCTTCACGAAACGGGAGAAGAGGCTGTTCATGGCAGTGCTCCGTTGGGTTGTGATGGCATCGGGTTCGACCGACCGTTCGTTGCACCGATCGTGAACAGCCATGACCCTACTCGGAAGCTATTTGAGTAAAATTAAGTCGATCAGCCGTAAAAGGTTAACGGGCGCTTGGGTTAATGATTGGTTTCGGTGGACTATAGGCTTCGAGGGATCGAAGGACGAAGCCGCGAGCCTGGCGGTGATCAGAGCGGAATCGGACCCTCGACCTTGACTTTTTCCATGGCGACGCAGGTTCTGAAGCTCTTCACGTTGCCGCCCTCGAAGAACAATTGACGTGTCAGGGATGTATACTCATCCATGTCCCTGGCGTTCATGATGAGGATGAAGTCGGTCTCGCCGGTCACGTAGTAGCATTGCTGCACCTGCGGGCAGCTGGCGAAACGCTTCTTCATCTCGTCGAGCAGGTCCAACCTTTCGTTTTCGGTGGTCACCTCGACGACGATCGTCAGCGGGCGGCCGAGCGCCCGCTCGTTCACGACGGCGATGTCCTTCCTGATGATCCCGGTGGCGCGAAGCCGTTGCAGGCGGCGCGCCACCGCCGGCGCGGAAAGGCCGACGCGGTCGGAAATTTCGCGCTGGGGCATGAGATTGTCGAGCTGCACCAGCTGCAGAATCTTCAGGTCGAACTCGTCGACCGGCGTCTCGCCAGCCTGCGTCATGTCGGCGGTCTCCTCGCATTCGGGGCTCAATCTGCAAATTTCTTGCGCCGATATGGTCGAATGAGAGCACATTTCTCGCAGAGATCGAAATATTCTCTCGCGAGATCACGAGGCACGCCATGACTTTGATACTCAACGCCCTGCCGCGTTTTCGCGAGCCGCTTTCGGCGGCCGAGCGGGAATTCGTCGGTGAGGATGCGCCGCAGCAGGTGCGGCCGTTCCTGGCCCTGTGGGGGCGAACCGACGAGACGCCGCTTCTCCCGCTGCCGGAGATCGCCGGCGAGCTCGGCCTCGGCGGCGTCGTCCTCAAGGACGAGGGCCTGCGGCTCGGTCAGGGCAGCTTCAAGTCCCTGGGCGGGGCCTATGCGCTGATGGTGCTGTTCAGGCGCCTGCTCGAGCGCCATCTCGGCCAGGACGTGCGCGTCACGCAGCTCCTGTCGCCGACGGCCCGTGCCTTCGCGCGCTCGGTGACGGTGTGCTGCGCGACCGACGGCAATCACGGCAAATCGGTGGCGGCCGGGGCGCGTCTCCTCGGCTGCCGGTCGGTGATCTTCATCCACCAGGGCGTGAGCCGATCGCGGGCCGAGGCCATCGGCGCCGACGAGATCGTCCGCGTCGAGGGAACCTACGACCTGTCCGTGAGCGAGGCCGAGCGCGTGAGCGGCGAGCGCGGCTGGCTGCTCGTCTCCGACACGTCCTGGCCGGGCTATGAGGAGATCCCGGCCCTCGTCGGGCAGGGCTATACGATCCTGGCGGAGGAGGCGCTCCGCCAGGCCGACGGACACGGCCAGGGCCGGCCGACGCACGTGTTCCTGCAGGCCGGCGTCGGCGGATTTGCCAGCAGCATTGCCGGCTATCTCACGGAAAGGCTGGGCCGGGATCGGCTCAAGGTGGTCGTCGTCGAGCCCGACCGGGCGGCCTGCCTGTTCGGCAGCGCCGGAGCGGGCGAGCTCGTCACCGTTCCGCCGACCGAGCCGACGATCATGGCCATGCTCGAATGCTACAGGCCCTCGCTCATCGCCTGGCGGATCCTGGAGAAGCTGGCCGACGGCTTCATGACCGTCACCGAGGAGCAGGCGAAAGATGCCATGCGCCGCCTGGCCGGCCGCGACGCGCAGACCGTGGTCGCCGGCGAAAGCGGCGCCGCCGGCCTGGCCGGGCTCGTGGCGGCCGCGACCGACCGGGAGATGCGCGCCGCGCTGGGGCTCGGCCCCGGCAGCCGCGTGCTGCTGATCAACACCGAAACCGCGACCGACCCGGCGTCCTACGGCGCCATCGTCGGGCGCCCGCCTGCGGCGGTCGCCGGGCCGCGCACCGCGGCAGAGCGCGATCACCGCGGATCGACCATCGAAGCGACGACGGAGACCCAAGACCGTGATCAATGACGACGTCATTCCAAGGCGTGGCTTCAGCCCGTCGGAATTCGAAACGCGGGTCGAGCGCGCCCAGCGGATCATGCAGCGCCACGGGCTCGACGCGATCTTCGTGACCAGCCCGCCGAACGTGCGCTACTTCACCGGCTTCGATTCCCAGTTCTGGGAAAGCCCGACGCGGCCCTGGTTCGTCGTGGTGCCGCTGAGCGGCAGGCCGGTTGCGGTCATACCCGAGATCGGCGCGCCGGAAATGGCGCTCACCTGGATGGAGGATATCCGCACCTGGCCCGCGCCGGTCCCCGAGGACGACGGCGTGTCGCTGCTGAAGGCGACGCTCGAGGGCCTGCCGCGGCGGTTCGGCCGGATCGGCGCCGAGCTCGGCCGCGAGATGTCGCTGCGCATGCCGGTCATCGACCTGTTCAGGCTGCGCGACAGCCTCGGCTCGGAGATCGTCGACGGCTCTCCGGCGATCTGGGCGATGCGCATGGTCAAGACCGACGCCGAGATCGCGCATATCCACCATATCTGCACCATCGCCAGCGCCGCCTACGCGGCGCTGCCCGGCCAGATCTCCATCGGCGAGAGCGAGCGTGAGGCCGTCCGCAAGCTGCGTATCGACATCGCGCGCCGCGGCGCCGATGCGACGCCGTTCATGCCCGCCATCTCCGGTCCCGGCGGCGTGCCGCAGATCGTCTGCGGTCCGCACGACCGCATCCTGGAGACGGGCGATATCCTCTTCATCGATACCGGCTCGACCTTCGACGGCTATTTCTGCGATTTCGACCGGAACTATGCGATCGGCGGCATCTGCGCCGAGGCCGCGCGAGTCCACGAGGCGCTGTGGCTGGCGACCGAGGCGGGCATTGCCGCGGCCGTGCCCGGCGCGACCACCGACGCCGTCTGGCAGGCGATGAGCCGGATCATCGAGGACGCCGGCGCCATCGGCAACAATGTCGGCCGGCTGGGCCACGGCCTCGGCCTGCAATTGACCGAGCCGCCCTCCCATCGACCCGGCGACGGTACCGTCATCGTCGAGAACATGGTGCTGACCATCGAACCCGGCATGGAGTACGCGCCGGGCAAGATGATCGTGCACGAGGAGAACATCGCGATTACCGCCGACGGCCCGCGGCTGCTGACCAGGCGCGCGCCGCGGGAGATGCCGGTCATCCGCTGACACGACGATCACCAACGGAGCCTCTCCGAGGCCGTCTCAAGGCACCGTCCGGGCGATCCGGCGGGCATCCCCGGGCTCGGCCCGAGGAGCCCTCGCCGGCGCTCCGCCGGATGTGCGGACGGCCTCTCGGGACGCTCCCAACACAGAAGGGGAACTACAATGCCATCGATACTCTTGTCCTGCGCGGCGACGGCCCGTCGCCTTCTCGCCTGCGCGGTCCTCGCGCCCCTGGTCCTCGGCGGGATCGCCGCCGCGGCCCGTGCGGCGGACCTGCAGACCATCGAGCCCGGAACGATCCTCGTCGGTTCGGACCAGGTCTATCCGCCGTATGACTATGTCGAGAACGGCGTCACCAAGGGGCTCGACGCCGATGTCATGGCGCTGATCGCGCCGAAGCTGGGGCGGGACGTGCGTTTCGTCGATACGCGCTTCGCCAACCTGATCGCGGGGCTGCAGGCCAACCGCTACGACCTCATCGCCTCGGCCCTCTACGTGACGCCGGCCCGGGCGGAGGTGGTCGACTACATCCCCTACGCCAAGACCGGCGGCTCGCTGATGGTGCGCAGCGACGACAGCTTCGCGCCGAAGCAGCCGGAAGACCTGTGCGGCAAGCGCGTCGGCAACCTCAAGGGAGCGGCCTGGGTTCCCGAGCTGCGCAAGACCTCCGATGCCGGATGCGCAGCCAACCCCATCGGCGTGCAGGAATATGCGACGTCGGCGGAGGCGGCGCAGGCCCTGCTGTCGCGCGGCGTCGACGCCGTCTTCGACGACGCCGGCGTGTCGCAGGCCGCGGTCGCCGCCTCCGGCAACCGGCTGAAGATCACCTCCGACCAGATCCTGTTTCCGGTCGTCATGGGGCTGGCGGTCAAGAAGGGCAACGCCCAGCTGCTGGCCGCCATGCAGGAGCAGATGGATGCGCTGATCGCCTCCGGCGCCTATGGCGCGCTCCTGCGGAAATACAATCTGGCGATGCCGACCGCGGACGAGATCAAGGCCGCGCTTTCCCAAACCAATTGAGCCCTGCGGGATGGGGGCCGCCGCGCCGGCCATCCCGCCTCCATGAACGAGAGGCACCATGGTCTTCGATTGGCCCTATACGCTGAGCCTTCTGTGGAGCCGGGATTTCTGGCAGGCGACCTTGACGGTCGTCGAGCTCAGCCTCGCGAGCTGGGCGATCAGCGTCGTGCTCGGCTTCGGCGTCGCGCTGGCCAGGCAGTCGCCGGCCTGGCTGCTGCGCCGGACCGCCGCGACCTATATCTGGTTCTTCCGCAGCCTGCCGCTGCTCGTCCTGCTGATCTTCGTCTACAATTTCCCGCAGGCCTTTCCGTCGACGGGGCCGCTTCTGTCGCAGCCCTTCGTCGCGGGCCTGATCGCCCTCGTCCTCAGCGAGACCGCCTATATCGCCGAGATCCATCGCGGCGCGCTGGTGGCGATCGGCAAGGGGCAATACGAGGCCGGCCATGTGCTCGGCCTGTCGAAGCTCGGGCTGCAGAGGCTGATCGTCATCCCGCAGGCGCTGCGCGTCGCCCTGCCGGCACTCGGCAACGAATATATCTCGATCGTCAAGCTGACGTCGCTGGTCTCGGTGATCTCGCTCGCCGAGATCCTGCTGGTCGGCCAGCGCTACTACACCCAGAACTTCAAGGTCATGGAGACCATGCTGGCCGTGGCGTTCTACTACGTGCTGGTCGTCACGGTCTTCGACAGCCTGCTCAGGAGGCTGGAACGCCATCTCGATTTTTCGAGCCGCAAGGCCGCCCTGTCCGATGCCGAGCAGCCCGGCGTCATCGATCTGCGGGAGCGCCGCGTCCAGGCCGGGAGTCCCGAGCCCGAGATCCGGCTCGAACGCGGCGGCAAGCACTTCGGCGAGGTCGAGGTGTTTCGCGATCTCGACCTGGCGATCCCGACGGGCCAGGTCGTTTCCATCATCGGCCCGTCCGGATCGGGAAAGACCACGCTGATCCGCTGCCTCAACGGCCTGGAGACCCTCGACAGGGGCATCGTCCACCTGAAAGGGGTGCCCGTCCTCGCCGGCACGCAGGAGACGGCGACCATCCCGGCAGGCAAGCAGAAGCGTCACCTCCTGGAAGTCGGCATGGTCTTCCAGAGCTTCAATCTCTTTCCGCACCGGACGGTGCTCGAGAACGTCATGCTCGGCCCGATCTATCACAACCGCGCCCCCCGCCCGCAAGTGGAGGCGGCCGCACGCGCGATCCTGGGCCAGGTCGGCATGCTCGCGCACGAGAACAAGTATCCGCATCAGCTTTCCGGCGGGCAGCAGCAGCGGGTGGCCATCGCCCGGGCCCTGGCGATGGAGCCGTCCATCCTGCTCTTCGACGAGCCGACATCGGCGCTCGACCCGGAGACGGTGGGCGAGGTGCTGCGCATCATCGCCGATCTCGCGCGCTCCGGCCGCACCATGGTGATCGTCACCCACGAGATGAAGTTCGCCCTGCAGGTCTCGGACCGGATCATCTTCATGGAGAAGGGGCGGATCCAGTTCGACGGCACCCCCGACGCCCTGCGGGACCGCCCGCAGCACGGCGACCGGCTCGCCGAGTTCGCCCGGCTCTAGCTAAAGCGTCTTTGCGATTTGGCGGCAACGCCAAGCGTCGCAAAGACGCGTCGAAACAAAGAGTTAGAGCAAAGGAGCGTTTCCGTCCAAACGCGCTTTGCTCCAGGGATGGATGGACATGAGCACGATATCGATCGACGGCGACCGCCTGCTCGGCCGCATCCGCACGCTCGGCGGCATCGGGCGGGATGAGGCGGGGCGGCTGACGCGGCTCGCCGCCACGGATGCCGACAAGCTCGGCCGCGACGCCTTCGTCGCCTGGTCGCGGGATGCCGGGCTGGACGTGCGGATCGATCGCATCGGCAACCTGTTCGCGATCTGGGGGGGCGGGCAGGGCCATGCCCCGCTGATGATCGGATCGCACATCGACACGGTGATCGATGCCGGCATGTTCGACGGCTGCTACGGCGTGCTGGCGGGGCTCGAGGTCGTTCAGACCCTGGCGGAGACCGGCGTCAGCCCGGACCGGCCGATCGTCGTCGCCGCCTTCACCAACGAGGAGGGCGTCCGGTTCTCGCCCGACATGATGGGGTCGGCGGTGTTCGCGGGGAGCCATCCCCTGGAGGCGGCGCTCGCGTCGGAAGGCACGGACGGCGCCCTGCTCGGAGCCGAGCTCCGGCGCATCGGCTATGCCGGCGATGAAGAGCCGGGCTTCCTGAAGCCCGGCGCCTATCTTGAGCTCCACATCGAGCAGGGACCGATCCTCGAGCACGAGGGCGTCGGGATCGGCGCGGTCGACAGCCTGCAGGGCATCTCCTGGCAGAGGATCGCCATCGTCGGCGAAGCCAATCATGCCGGCACCACGCCGATGACCATGCGCCGGGACGCCGGCCATGCCGCCGCCCGCGTGATCGATTTCCTCCGACGGTCGGCGCTCGAGCGTGCGCCCCGCCTCGTCGCCACCGTCGGCAGCCTCGGCCTGTGGCCGAACGCCATCAACGTCGTGCCGGGAGAGGCGGTCCTGACGGTCGACATGCGCAGCCCCGACGCCGACATTCTGGCCGCGGCGGAGGCGCGGTTTGCCGCGTTCCTGCAGGAGATGCGCAGCGAAGGCGGGTTCTCGATCACGCAGACCCGGCTCGTCCGCACAGAGCCCGTCCAGTTCGATGGCCGGATCGTCCGGCTGGTCGAGACGGCGGCGGCGGGGCGCGGGCTGACTGTGCGGCGCATGACCTCCGGCGCCGGGCATGATGCGCAGATGCTGGCGCCGATCGCCCCGACGGCGATGATCTTCGTGCCGAGCGCCGGCGGCATCAGCCACAATCCGCGCGAGCATACGGCGGATGATCCGCTGATCGCGGGAGCCAATGTGCTGCTCGATGTGGTCCGGGACCTGATCGCCGCATTGCCGTCCGGCGGCGGCGCTTGAGCGCCCGGGCTGGGCCGGCGCGGCGGCACGCTCGAGGCCTCGCCGTCGCGGTCCGGACGACAATGCATCGTCAGGGCCCGGGACCGACGAGGGATCCCGGCCGGCGGATCCGGCCTCCCGCGGCAGCCGTCACCGGCGCACCCGGTACAAGCGCTGCCGGCGCAGGTGGTCGACCGCCACCGCGCAGATGAGGATCGCTCCGACGATGATGCTGTTGTACTGCGGCGGCACGCTGGCGACGATGAGGGCGTTGTCGATCGCCGACAGGAGAAGGGCGCCGGTGGCGACGCCCGATATCGTTCCCAGCCCTCCGAGGAGGCTGATGCCGCCGATCAGCGTTGCGGTGACGACCGTCAGGGTCACGGAGGAGCCTCCGGCAGCCACCTGGCCGCTGCCGACCCTCGCGGCGTAGATGACGCCGGCGAGCCCGGCGGTCGCGCCTGCGGCGACATAGAGGATCGTGTCGAGCCGCTTGACCTTCAGTCCGTTGGCGATCGCCGCCTTGCGATTGCCGCCGAGGGCGCGTGTCTCGACGCCGAACGGTGTCTGCTCCAGCAGGAACGAGAACAGCAATCCTGTCGCGACGGCGTAGAGGATGATGTACGGCACGCCGAGCAGCGATCCCTGGCCGAGGGCCTGGAACGCGTCCGGCAGGGGCACGATGTCCTGCCCGCCGGTGATCTCGACGCACAGGCCGCCAATGATGAAGAAGGTGCCCAGCGTCGCGATGATCGGGGGAACGTGCAGCCGCTCGATGATGACGCTGTTGACGAACCCGGCCGCGGCGCCCGCGCCGACGCCCGCCAGGACTGCGATCGGCCAGGGCAGCTCCCAGCTCAGCAGGGAAGCGCAGACGATGCCGCCGAGCGTGAAGACCGCCCCCACGGAGAAATCCAGGCCGCCGCCGATCATCAGGAGCGAGGCGCCGCAGCCCATGATGAAATAGATCACCGCCGCGCGGGCGATGTCGGTCAGATTGGCCGGGTCCAGGAATGCCGGATTGCGCAGCGAGGCGCCGATGGCGACGGCCAGGATGACGGCGACCAGCGTCGTCTCCTGCCGCAGGATGAGAGCGGAGAGCCGTCCTTGCGAAGGCAAGGCTGCGGCCGTGACCTGCTCAGGCATGGCAATCCCCCTTCTCTCCGAGGATCGTCTCGGGTCCCGCGGCATCGCCCGGGATGGCGCCCGTGATCAGGCCGATGATCTCGTCACGGCTGGTATCTCCGACCCGTCGCGTCGCCAGCGAGCGGCCGAGCCGCATCACGGTGATGGCATCGGCGTTGCGGAAGACGAAGTCCATGTCGTGGCTGATGCAGATGACGGCCTTGCCCTGCCGGCGCAGCTCCCCGAGTATGTCGGCGACATGGGCCGTTTCGCGCACGCCGAGGGCCGCGGTCGGCTCATCGAGCAGGATGATCGGCAGGTCCATGCGCACGGCGCGCGCGATGGCGACGATCTGACGCTCGCCTCCCGACAGAAGCCCCACCGGCGTGCGCACCGAGCCGACCCGGACCTTGAGCTTTTCCAGCACGGCGGCGGCCTCCGATTCCATGCGGCGGCGATCGAGGCGCAGGCGCCCGCGGCGCGGGATCGCTCCCAGCGCCATGTTGGTGGCGATGTCCAGGCATTCGACGAGCGCGAGATCCTGATGGACCACGGAAATCCCGTGAGCATGGGCCTGGGCGGCGTCCCGCAGCGCCACGATCGCGCCGCTCAGCCTGATCTGCCCTTGGTCGGGATGGTGCATGCCGCACATGATCTTGAGGGCGGTCGACTTGCCGGCACCGTTGTCGCCGACGAGCGCATGGATTGTCCCGGCATGGGCGGCGAGGTCCACATGCGACAGCGCGGTGACGTTGCCGAACGACTTGCCGATCCCCCTCAATTCCAGCGCCGGCATCCGACCGATCTGGACGGCGTCGGTCATTGCCAGCCCTTCGCCAGATAGTCCTTGTAGTCGTCGGCGCCGAACATGCGCACGCCGACATCGATCTGCGCCGGCACCGGCTTGCCGAGCGCCAGGGCGGCGAGGGAATCGGCCATCGACGAGCCCGCCGTGCAGAGATCCTGCAGCATCAGCGTGTAGACCGTGCCGTCCTTGAGGCCCTGCTCGCCGCCGCCGGCGATTCCGTTGGCCACGAAGACGACCTTGCCGACCAGCCCCTTGGACTTGATGGCGGCGACCGCGCCCTGCGTGGCGGTGCCCATATGCGACGCGATGACGTTGACGTCGGGGTGGGCGGTGAGAAGCGTGCTGGCCTGGTCGAGAGCCTTGCTGGCGTCGTCATTGGTATAGACGACGGCCGTGACCGTGACGTTCGCCGTCTTTGCCGCGGCCGCCGTGAAGGCGTCGACGAAGGCTTTGGCGGCTCCGCTGGGACCTTGCGCCATCAGCCCGACCTTCTGCGGTCCCGGCCGCCTGGCGATGGCTTCGGCGAATATCTCGCCGACACGTTCGAAATTGGCCCCGATATTGACGCCGGAGCCGGATTCGGTTCCCGCCGCTCCGTAGAACGTGCCGACCCTTATCCCGGCCTTGCCCGCCTGCTGCAGCACGGGGACGAATCCGTTGGTGGCGGGGAACGTGGCGATCGCGCCGACCTTGTTGGCAATTCCCTGCTGAATCTGCTGAATCATCACCGTGGCATCGAGCGCGCCGCCGGTCGGCCCGGATTCCGTGACCGGTATCTCGAGCTCCTTCGCGCGGCTGGCGAGGCAGTCTCCGATCAGGCGCCATGCCGGGTATTTCGGCAAGGGATTGACGAACAGGATCGACGACAGCCCGGCGGCCGTCGCCGCGGGAGCCGGACCCATTGCGATGCCGGCGAGCATGCATGCCAGTCCCATGCGGGACCGGATCGACTGACGAGCGCGCATTTTTTTCCTCCCGAGGACGCCGGAGCCCAGAGCCGGCCCGATGGCGTCCGGTCGAAAGCGTGCATCAGGGGCTGAAAGCTGTCAATAATAAGTCAGAGATAATTACTAAATATGCCCGCCCTTGAAGAGGGCGAGGTCGATGGCCTGGGCCATGGCCTTGTAGCCGGCATCGCTCGGATGGATGTGATCGCCGCAATCATAGGCCGGCAGGATCCTCGTCGGCCGGTCGGGGTCGCGTATCGCGGCGTCGAAATCGATGACGCCGTGGACACCTTCGGATTTGCGGATCCAGGCATTCACGGCCGAACGAAGCCTTTCCTTTTCGGCCGTGTAGAACTCGCCGATCGGACTTTCCGACCTCGTGCCTTCGAACGGCGTCAGCGTGCCGAGAACGACCCTGGCGCCGGCGACCTCCGTCCGCGCCGCAACCTGCTTGATCGCGGCGATGATCTGCGCGGCCGTGACCGCGTCGCCCGGCCCGGCGAGGGCCGTGTTCGGCCAGCCTATGTCGTTGATGCCTTCCATGATCACCAGATGGGACAGGTTGGGCAGGCTGAGGACGTCGCGGTCGAAGCGCTCCAGCGCCTTGGCGCCGCGGCGATTGCTGAGGAGCCGGTTGCCGCCGATGCCGAGGTTGAGAACCGCGATGTCCTGCGTGTCCGGATCGGACCTGAAGCGATCGCTCAGGATGTCCGGCCATCTCCTGTCGCCGTCGACCTGCGATCCATAGCCGTCGGTGATGGAGTCGCCGAAGCAGGCGATGGCGCGCGACGTCGCCTTGGCGTCGACATAGACGACGGACGCCAGGTACCGGCTGAACGTCGTCTGCTGCACGGGGAGCGCCTCTGCGCCGACGAAATTGCCGGGGATGGAAATATAGGCCGTCTGCTGCGCCTCGTAGTGGTGCGTCTGGACCGGAACGGGGCCTTCGACGAAGAAGCTGAGCGCCAGCCGGCCGTGCGGGGGCACGTCGATCGCGACGGGATCGCTGAGCAATGGGGCGCCGGCGGGCACGCGGGCAGCCGCCTCGCCGCCAAAGGTCAGGGGCCTGGCGGTCAGCGGTTGAATGGCGCCGTCCTCGCCCGCGAGCGCGATGCCCGCCGCATCGATTGCGATCGGGGCGCTGCCGAACTCGTTCGATATCCTGACGCGTACCCGCCGCCCCCCGACGCTGACACGCAGGATCTCGCGGATGGTCTGGTTGTAGAAGCCGGGCAGGACCGCGTCGGCGGCCCACACGTTCATCGGGCTCGCGGCCCATGTTGCGATCCAGTCAGCGCGCATTGCCGTCTCCCCATATCGGTCAAGTCAGCTACAGCCTGGTTTCTCGCTCAGTCAATAGGTAACTCAAATTGACCTATTGTCGGCAATTGGCCGAGCCACTAAGACTGCATCGACATGCCTGTCGGCCGCGGTCGCGGCAGCGTGTGAAACCAGAGGTGTGATCGTGACCGGACGCATCGGCGGCGGACCCTATGCCCGGTCGGGGATGAACGGCATCGCGGCGGCCTACAGGGGCACGAACCAGGTCGGCCTGCGTGCGTCGAACGAGCGTCTGGCCCTGTCGCTGGTCCGGATCCATGGTCAGCTCTCGAAGGCGCAGATCGCCGAAATCACCGGGCTGACCAAGCAGACGGCGTCGGTGATCGTGCGTTCGCTCGAGGCCGACGGGCTGCTGGTTGCGGGCAGGCCGATCAAGGGCAAGGTCGGGCAGCCTTCGGTGCCCATGCACATCAATCCGGAAGGCGCTCTCTTCCTCGGCTTGCGCCTCGGCCTTCGCCATGCCGACATCGCCCTGATCGATTTCGTCGGCGGCGTTCTCGAACAGCGCCGGTTGTCCTGCGGCGTCGATGCGGTCGGCGAGATCGCGCCGCAGGTCCAGTCCGCAATCGCCGAGATGCGCATGCGACTGACGCCGGGACAGAACGTCAGGCTGGAGGATCTCGGCATAGCGGTGGCGGCCGACCTGCTCGACGCGCTGGCCTCGGACGCGGGCAACGACGATATCGAGGAGGGATGGGCCGTCCTCGACGGCGTGGCGTCCCGGATCAACGGGCAGACCGGCCTGCGGATCTACATGGACCGCGAGGCCGTGGCCGCCTGCACGGCGGAAATCGCCTATGGCCTTGCCGGGAGCGCCCCGGATTTTCTCTATGTCTTCGTTGCGCACGGGGTCGACGGCGGCATCGTCCAGCAGGGGCGCCTCGGCTTCTCCAGGCGCGAGGGCCGGCCCGGCCTTGCGCGCGTCCTGGTGCCGACGGCGAGAGGCGAGGTCGCTCCCCTCGGCCGGTCGGTCTCCGTTGACGACGTGGGCCTGACGCCCGGCACCAGGGCACCGGACCCGGCGCTCAGGAAGTGGGTCGTCTCCGCCGCGGCAAATATCGCCTACGCCATACATTCGGCGTCCGCCCTGGCCACGTTCAGGAGCGTCGTCGTGGATGGTCCCATGCCCGCCTGGGTACGAGCCGAGCTCGCGCGCGAGATCAAGGAGAGCCTGGCTGCCTTCGGGCTACCGGATCTTTCCGCGCTCTTCGTTCGCGAGGGCACGTCGGATCGTCAGACCCAGGGGCTCGGAGCGGCTTGCATGCCCCTTCTCGATCGGTTCTTCCTGCATTCGACCTTCGATCCCGCGCCGCGGCTGGAGAGCGAGTGACGCCATCAATGGCCGGCGCGTGGGGCTGACCGGCCCTCGGCGCTACGCCTCGATCGGCCCTCCGGCTCTCTTCCAGGCGTCGATCCCGCCTTCGATATGGGCGGCGGCCGTCAGGCCGGCATCCTGTGCCGCCTGCACCGCCATGGCCGAGCGCTCGCCGAAGGCGCAGTAGAAGACGATCCGCCTGCCCTCGGCGCCGGCGAACGTCCGCAACGCGCCGCCGGCGGCAATATTGGCCTGGAGCTCCGCATAGGGCGCATGCAGCGAGCCCGGGATGACGCCGTGCCGCTCGCGCTCTCCCGTCTCGCGCAGGTCGACGAGCGTCACGTCGCCGCGCCCGCCGAGGGTCAGCGATTCGGCCGCGGACACGGCCCAGCCCCTGCGGGCGACCTCGTCCTGATGCAGGCCGACCTGCATGTTGGCCGGCACGGCGACGTCCATCATCTTCGGGTTGGGCAGGTTGAGATTGTTCATCAGGTCGACATAGTCGTCGATCGACCGCACCCGCAGCCGCGGGTTGAAATGCCGTTCCTCGCCGATGGTGGAGACGGTATCGCCCTTGTAGTCGTGGGCGGGATAGACCAGCGTCTCGTCCGGCAGGCGCAGCAGCTTGTTGAAGATCGAATCATATTGCGCGCGGGGATCTCCGTTCTGGAAATCGGTGCGGCCGGTGCCGCGGATCAGCAGCGTGTCGCCGGTGAAGACACGGCCGTCCATCACGAAGGAATAGGAATCGTCGGTGTGTCCCGGCGTGTAGAGCACGTCGAGCTTCAGCCCCTCGATGGCGATCCGGTCGCCTTCCGCAACGCGCATCGCGACGACGTCCGCCTTGGTCTGCTCGCCCATGACGGTGATGCAGCGCGTCTGGTCGCGCAGGGCGCCGAGGCCGGTGACGTGGTCGGCGTGCAGATGGGTGTCGATCGCCTTGACCAGCTTGAGGTCGAGCTCGCGCACGAGCTGCATGTAGCGATCGACCTTCTCGAGGACGGGGTCGATGATCAGCGCCTCGCCGCCCGGCCGGCTGGCGAGAAGATAGGTGTAGGTGCCGGAAACGCCGTCGAACAATTGTCGAAAGATCATCATCCTCTCCTGCGTCCGTGGATTCGGCCCGGACCGGCTTTGCGGGAGCCGGATCCGGGGCGGCATCGTCCTGGGCCGGAAGGTCAGGTCAGCACGGGCTGCGGCACGATGCGGATATAGGGCTTGGGCTCCTTCCAGCCCTGCGGATAGAGCTGCTTCGCTTCGTCGTTGGAGACCGAGCCGGCGATGATCACCTCGTCGCCGGGGCGCCAGTTGGCGGGCGTGGCAAGGCGATGCTTCGCGGTGAGCTGCAGGGAGTCGACGACACGCAGCACCTCGTCGAAGTTGCGGCCGGTGGTCATCGGATAGGATATCACCAGCTTGATCTTCTTGTCCGGCCCGATGACATAGACGTCCCGCACGGTCTGGTTGTCGGCGGCGGTGCGGCCTTCGCTGCTCTCGCCGGCCGTGGCCGGCAGCATGTCGTAGGCCTTGGCCACCGCCAGCGTCGGGTCGCCGATCATGGGAAAGTTCGGCGCGACGCCCTGGGTCTCGGCGATGTCCCTGGCCCATCCGGCATGCCTTTCGACCGGATCGACGGACAGGCCGACGACCTTGATGCCGCGCTTGTCGAACTCGGGCTTCAGGCGCGCCACGTAGCCCAGCTCGGTGGTGCAGACGGGGGTGTAGTCCTTGGGGTGCGAGAACAGGATGCCCCAGTCCTTGCCCAGCCATTCGTGGAACGACATCGTTCCTTCCGTGGTCTCGGCCGTGAAGTCGGGCGCCGTGTCGTTGATTCGCAGTGGCATGATCGCTCCCTTTCGTGTTTGATGCGGCAACGAGGGCACCTTAGGGACGTGCTGTTCCGCCAGCGTTCCCCGACGAGCCGGTCTTCGTGGCGAGCCACTTGCGTCGTTCGGATTCCAGGGGTCTGCCTTGAAGGTCTCCGTGCAGTTGCTGGGACGTTTCTCCGTCCGGATCGATGATCGTGAGATCTCCGCCGCGGCCTGGAAGCGGGATCGCGCCGCCGCCATCGTCAAGTTCCTGGCCGTCGCGCCCCAGCACAGGGTCCATCGCGAGCAGGCGATGGAGGCGTTCTGGCCGGATCTGGACGTCGAGCTCGCCGGCGCCAATCTTCGCAAGGCCATCCATTTCGCGCGCCGCGCGGTGGGGGCGCATGATCTGCTCGAGCTTGACAAGCAGATCGTCGCCATTTCTCCGGATGTCGCCTTCGAGACCGACGTCGAGCGGTTCGAGGCGGCGGCGAAGGTCGCGCTCAAGAGTCGCGATCCGGCCGATTGCGAGAAGGCCGCTGGTCTCTACGGCGGCGTTCTGTTGCCGGACGACCGGTTTCTGGACTGGCTGGACACGCCGCGAAACCAGCTGCAGCGGCTCTACGGCGACGTGCTGCGGGCGGGGCGGCTCTGGCGGCTTCTGATCGCCCTCGACCCCACGGACGAGGAAGCCCAATGCGCCCTGATGCAGGCGGCGCTGGATGCGGGCAATCGCTCGGAAGCCATCAGGCAATTCTATCAGCTGCGCGAGCGGCTGCATGTCGAGCTGGGCGTCGGTCCCAGCAAGCCGGCCATCGAGCTCTACGAGCGTGCGCTCGCCCTGTCCGGCGTCGAGCCTGTGACGCCGGTCGAGCGGATCCGCGCCGCCCTGGCCTGGTCCCTGGTGCATCTGCAGAGCGGAGATTTCGACAAGGCGGCCGAGCTGGCCCGGCAGACCCGGTCCCAGGCCCTCGACGCGGGCCTGGGGCGCGAAGTCGGCGAGGCCGGCGCCGTGCTCGGGCTGACCGCCCATGTGCAGGGGCGCTGGCGCGACCTGTTCCGGCGGGAATTCACGGAATGGGTGGAAAGCCGGAGCAGCTTCGTCTCGGCCGTCTTCGACGGGCATCTGTGCCTTGCCGAGTTCTGCCTGTGCGACGCGAAGGGGCATGGCGCCATCGCCGAAGCCGCACGGGAATTGCTGGCCGTCGCCGAGGAGGCGGGGTCCGCGGCTGGCAAGGGATTGGCCTGCCTGATCCTCGGCGAGATCGCCCGATGCGCGGATGATCTCACCGAGGCGGAAAAGCTGCTCACCGAAGCGGAGCGCCTGCATGTCGAGGCGAATGCGGTGTCGGGCCGCGTTCTCGTCCTGGAGCGGCTGGCGGAGATCGCCCTGGCGCGGGGGCAGAAATGGCGTGCCGGCCGGCTCATTCAGCGGGCTCTCGCCGATGCGACCCAGTCCTGGCTTTCGAGCCACCTGCTGCTGAGGCTGCAGGCCCTGGCCGTCCGGGCGGCGGCGACCGAGGAGGAGGTCGCCGACGCCATCCTGGCCGGCGACCGGCTCCTGACGCCCGGCGCCTGCCAGCCCTGCTCGATGGCGCTGCGCACGGCATCCGCGATCGCGCTGGCGGAGGCCGGAGACCTGGAGCAGGTCGACCGGCGCCTCAACGAGGCGGAGCGGATCGCCGGCATGTGGCAGGGCGGCCCGTGGGCCGCTGCCCTCTGGGAAGCACGCGGGGTTCAGCGGCAGGCCCAGGCGAACCGCATGCGGGCCCTGGCGGCCCTCACCGAGGCGGCGGCCCGCTACGAGGATCTGGGCCGGCCGGCCGACCATGCGCGCTGCCTGAAGCGCATGGCCGAACTGTGACACCGCGCCGGGCGTCGGCGCGGCTGCGGCGACCGGCCGACGGGCCTGAAGACCAGCCGACGTTCGAAGAGAAATTCCCATGATCGTCAGTCAGCTTGCGCTGGTCTACGGCACCTATCTCGTCGCGGCGGCCAGCCCGGGGCCGAGCAACATGGCGATCATGGGCACGGCGATGCGCGATGGCCGCGTGCCTGCTCTCGTGCTGGCGGCCGGCGTCATGACCGGCTCGCTGTTCTGGGCCCTGCTGGCGGCAACGGGCATATCTGCCTTGCTGGCCGCCTATGCGCAGGCGCTGGTCGCCATCAAGATCGTCGGCGGCGTCTATCTGCTCTATCTGGCGTTCCGCGCGGGCAGGTCCGCCATGAGGCCGACCGCCGACCTTGCGGATATCGGCGCCGGACGCGCGAGGCCTCGCTATCCCTCGCTCTATCGGCAGGGCCTTCTCATGCATATCGGCAATCCGAAGGCGGTGCTGGCCTGGATGGCGATCATGTCGCTCGGGCTTCGGCAGGATGCCGCCGCCGGCACGCTGCCGGCGATCATCGGGGGATGCGCGGTCCTGGGCATCGCCGTGTTCGGCGGCTATGCCATGCTGTTCTCGACCGGGCCGATGATCGTCCTGTATGGGCGGATCCGGCGCTGGGTCGAGGGCGGGCTTTGCGCGCTGTTCGCGGTCGCCGGCTTCAACCTGATCGCTTCCCAGAGGTGACATGGCGGGGGGCGGGGCCCATCGGGAGGCCATGACCCGCCGTTGCCCAGTTCCCGGCAAAGCCTTCTTCGAGCCTCGGAGCGGCGGCTCCGTGGCGGCGATCGACCGCCGTGCCTTTGCTGCCGGCGCCGCCATGGACACGGACGTTCAACCGTCCGCCATCAGCGCGGCGAGGACCTGGCGCAGCTGCGTCTTACCCGATCTCGTGTCTCCCACGCCCGCTTCGACATCGATGCGTCCCGCGTTGTGGGCGTCGAACATCGTGGCAACCAGCTCGGCATAGCCGGTGCTGAGCCCGCCGCCGACAAGCGCCGGAACCCATGCCGGGCGAGGGAGCTCCTGAGCCGTGATCCGGCGGCCGGCGAGCTCCCCCAGGATGCCCGCCACGTCCTCGGTGCTGTAGCGCTCCGGTCCTTCCACGTGGACGATGCGGAGCGGCATCTGCTCTTCGGACAGCAGGAACTCGGCTGCCACCAGGCCGACATCGGCGGCGGATACGGTCGGAAACCGCTTGGTCACGGGGTGGTGCAGGCTGGGCAGCACGCCGCTCTGGACGGCCCGCTTCACCAGCCGGCCCCAGTTCTGCATGTGCTCCGCCGACCGCAGGACCGTCAGGGGAATACCGAGCTTCGCGAGCTCGTCTTCCAGATGGCGAAAGGTCAGCGTGATGCCGGTGCCGGAAGCGAGGTGGGCACCATAGTCGGAAATCGCCAGCACCGATTGCGGGCGCGCCGCATCGAGCGCCCCGACGATGGCCGCGATGGCGGCCCGCATCTCGGTCGACGCATCCTCGGCGCGGCCGCTCGCCGGACAGATGACCTGAACCGCCGTTGCCCCCTGCATCGCCCGGCGGAGGGCCGCGCCGTCGCCGATATCCGCAACCGCAATCTCGCAGTCGACGGCCTGGAGATCCCGGGCGGCTTCGCTGTTCCGAACAATGGCCCTGACGGGCGCGCCCGATCGGCGCAGCTCGCCGATCGTGCTTCGTCCGATCTTTCCGGTCGCCCCGAGAATTGCCAGCATCGTCCTCGTCCTCACCACGTGTCGGGGGTATTGGACACGGCCTTGGCACCGGCCGTCGCACGGAAACGGCCGGCAAAGAGCAGGAACGGACGGAAAATGACGTGGCGGGCCGGATCGCCGCGGCTATGACCCGGCCCTGGACAGGCCGCCCGGCGTCACCCCGAGGAACCGCCGCATCATCTGGGCCATATGGCTCTGATGCGCGAACCCCGCCGCCAGCGCGACCTGGCTGAGGGGCAAGTCTCCCGACACGATCAGGGCTTTCGCGCGCTCGACCCTTCGGCGGATCACATATTGATGCACCGGCATGCCGAACGAGCGCCGGAACAGGACCTTGAGATGCGAGACGCCGATGCCGGCCACCGCGGCCAGCTGCGCCAGGGACAGGTCCTGGTCCAGGTGCTCCTCCATGAACTCGATCAGCCGGCGCTTCTGACCCGGCGACAGCCTCTGCCCGGCGGGAAGCTTCGCCGGCTGCAGCTGGCTGCCGATCACTTGAACCGCCAGCGCCTTGGCCAGACTTTCCGCCACGAGCCGGTCCGCCCGGACATCCGGGTCGAGCTGCGTCTCGAGGGCGAGAGCGATGTGCTCGATGCGGGCGTCCCGATGCTGAAACCTGGGCGCCAGCGCCATGCGGGCCGGATCGATGTCCAGCTCCTCCGCGGTTCTGCGCAGGAGCGCCGGATCGAGCCACAAGCGAAGGATGGAGCAGTCGCCATCGTCTTCCCACTCGCCGTCCAGTCCCGCCGGAACGATATCGATGTCGCCGTGCGATTGGACGCGGATATGCCGCTGGCCGTCGCATCGGCACGATGCATTGACCGGCTTGCCGATGTGGAGGCCGAGCCGGTGATAGGGCGATGCCGGCACATGGGTGATGCCGGCGGCGACGGCCCGCCGTTCCACCTTGACGCCGATGCTGTCCAGCCAGTCGTCGAGCATGCCGATATCCTCGTGCGACGGATCGCGATCAGGCAATGACGTGGTGATGCCATCGCTGCATTGCCAACCCGTCGGGACGCGAAGGCCGGGACGTTCAAGGCCTGCGCGATTGAGGTATAGACAGTCGGGGTCATCAAGGGGGTAGAAATGCGCCGCTTCTTCGTCATCGCTGGCTTGCTCGGCTCAGCCGTTCTCTCCGGCGGTGCCTTCGCTGAGGACGAAGGCATTCCCAGGGCCGCGCAAGGTATCTGGGCCGAGGCCGGCAAGTGCCACGGCCGGACCGTGAGCTTCACGGCCGACGCGCTCCAGTACAAGGGCGAAGAACCTCAGGCGGCATATTTCGCGCCGAGGGAGAGCCCCAGCGGCAACGGCGCCATCCACTACAAGGAGGATGGCAACGTCGACAATTTCGAGTATGCCGCGGGCAAGGACCAGATGATCTACAATCCGGAGGGTTTCGGCATGGGCAAGCCGGTGCTCTACAAGCGCTGCCGCTGAGGCCCGACGTCGGCGGCGGCTGCGACGGCCGCCGCCTATGCGGCCCTTCCGGCTATCCGCTGCATCACTTCGTCGTATAGCCGCCGTTCACGAGGATGGTCTGGCCGGTCATCCACCAGCCGTCCGAGACGAGGAAGCGGATATAGGGCACGATGTCCTGGATGTCGGTCAGGCCTGTCCTGGAGAATTTGGACAGGGCAGCGGCCGTCTTGTGATAGGCCTGCGCCTCGGGCGTTTCCTGGCCGTAGAAGAAGGGCGTGTCCATCGGGCCGGGGCCGATCGCATTCACCGAGATGCCACGTTCCCCGAACTCCTTGGCGGCGGCGCGGGTGAAATGCTCGACCGGGGCCTTGGTGCCGGCATAGCTCGAATAGAAGGGCGTGAAGGCGCCAAGCAGCGAGGTCACCAGCGTCAGGATCTTGCCGTCGTCGTTGACGTGGCGGCCCGCCTCCTTGAGGAAGAAGAAGGCCGCCTTGGCGTTCGCCGCGCTCATTTCGTCATACTCGGCCTCGGAAATCTCGACCAGCGGCTTCTTGAGCACCTTGCCGACGGTGTTGATGGCAATGTCGGGACGACCGACGGCGGCGACCGCGTCGGCGAAGAGCGTCTCGACCGCGCCGGCGGTGGTGAGATCGGCCTGGAAGGCGACGGCTTGCGCGCCCGCGGCCTTGACGGCGGCGACGGTCGCGCCGGCGTCCGCCTGGCTCGCGGCGCTGTTGTAGTGGATGGCGATCGCCTTGGCGCCGTGGGCGGCGAGGTCGCGCGCGATCAGGCCGCCGAGGTTCTTGGCGCCGCCGGCGATGATGACGGTCTTGCCCTTGATGGAATGGTCGGTCACGGCAGAGCCTCCTGGGGACGGCGCGGCAGCATCGCGCTGCCGTTCATGAGGCGAGATGTACCGTCTGGAATTCTCCGATAAAGAATGACAATCTGACATCATATGTCAGAGATGACGAACAATGCGCGGAGGGGCCCTTGGACCGTATCGACCTCTTCCGCATCTTCACCCGCGTCGTCGAAGCGGCGAGCTTCACCCGCGCCGCGGACACGCTGGGCTTGCCGCGCTCTTCGGTCTCGGCGGCGGTGATCGAGCTGGAAGGCCGGGTCGGCGCGCGCCTCCTGCACCGCACGACGCGCAAGGTCTCTCCGACCCAGGACGGCGTCGCCTTCTACGAGCGCTGCCGGAGGGTGGTCGCCGACGTTGAGGAAACGGAGGGCCTGTTCCGGCAGAGCGGTGCAAAGCCTTCGGGCAAGCTGCGGATCGACGTGCCCGGCCGGATCGGCCGGCTCATCGTCGCGCCAGCCCTGCCGGCCTTCCTCGACGAGTTTCCGGGAATCGACATCGACCTCGGGGTGACGGACAGGGCCGTCGATCTGATCGAGGACAGCGTCGATTGCGTGCTGCGGGTCGGTTCCCTGAACGATTCGAGGCTGATCGCTCGGCCGATCGGCAAATTGCCGCTCATCAACGTCGCCAGCCCCGACTATCTCCTGCGGCACGGCACACCTCGAACGCCGGACGACCTGAGCGAGCACTGGGCCGTGAACTACGCCTCGCCGTCGACGGGACGGGTCGAGCCCTGGGAATGGACGGACGGCGACACGTCGCGCGGCCGGCCGATGCGCGGGCGCGTCACCGTCAACAGCGCAGAAGCCTATATCGCCTGCTGCCTCGCGGGGCTGGGCCTCATCCAGATTCCGGCCTACGACGTGCGCGTCCATCTCCTGGCCGGCGAACTCGTCGAGGTCATGCCGGATCATCGTGCCGAACCGCTGCCGATGACGCTCCTGTACCCGCACCGCCAGCATCTCTCCCGCCGGGTCCAGGTGTTCGCGGCCTGGCTGGAGGGCCTGTTGACGAAGGCCGTCGCGGGGTAGAACTGCAGGCCTCGGCCTTCCAGGCCTCCGACAAGGGTGGTCGGGACCATCGCCCCCGCCCTCATCGCCGCGGATACGCCGCCCGGCAGACCGACATCACGGTCTCGCGCAGCCAGCGATGCGCCGGGTCGGCGTCCATGCGAGGATGCCACATCGCCGATATCTTGAACTGCGGAGTG
This sequence comes from Labrys wisconsinensis, assembly GCF_030814995.1. Taxonomy (GTDB): domain Bacteria; phylum Pseudomonadota; class Alphaproteobacteria; order Rhizobiales; family Labraceae; genus Labrys; species Labrys wisconsinensis. Next base: position 80,386 of record NZ_JAUSVX010000020.1, read on the forward strand.
GGAAGCGGAAGCTCGAAGCTCTCGAGACCCGCCGTGGCGGGGTGGTCGCTCGCCATGGCGCACGAGCGCGGCACGACCGCGACCAGATCCGACCGGCGCGCGATCCGCATGGCATCGGGGTAGCCGGGCACGACGACCATGACGGCCCGTCTCAGGCCGAGCTTCTCCAGAGCGCCATCGATCGGCTCGACGACGTCGCCTTCCCGTGACGCGACGATATGGTTGCAGGCGGCATATCGTTCGGGCGTGACGCCGGCCAGAAGCGGATGTCCAACCCGGGCCACGCCGACACGTCTGTCATGGAACAGGAGTTGGGTGCGGATCTCGGGCGCGGAGGTTCCGAGCAGGCCGATCTCCAGATCGATGAGACCTTCCCGGAGCGGGCCCGCGTCCTTGTCGGGCTTGGGCGCGAAACGCAGGCGGACGCGCGGCGCGGACCTGACCACGGCGGCGACGACGGAGCCGGAGAGGAATTCCAGGAAGGCTTCGCTGACGCGGATGGTGAAGGTCTGCTCGAGCGCGGCCACGTCCACCCGGGCGATCTGCGGCCGGAGAACCGCCCGCACATCGCGGGCAAGCTCGTGGACGCGATCGCGCAGCTCGGCGGCGCGCGGCGTCGGCACGAGCCCGCGCCCCGCCCGCACCAGCAGCGGGTCGCCCGTCGCCGATCGAAGCCGTGTCAGCGTCCGGCTCATGGCCGACGAGCTCAGGCCGAGGCGGCGGGCCGCTCCCGTCACGCTGCCCTCGGCGAGCACCACATCCAGCGCCGCGAGAAGGTTCAGATCCACATCCGCCTTGCTCATGAGGTAGGCCTGTTCCGTCTGCTCTGCGCGACATGGCGCCTGACGCAACCATACTTTGATTTCGACGCGTCTGGCGCCTGGCTTCCGGTTGCCCAAATGTCCGGTCACCCAGCCAACGAAAGAGATCGACAGATGTCTGCAAGCGCTTCGAAGTCTCCCGCCGGTACGATCCTTCTCATCGGCGCGTCTCGCGGTCTCGGCCACGCAATGGCTGCCGAATTTTTGAAGAAGGGGTGGAACGTCGTCGGCACGGTCCGAGGCGGCGCAAGCCGGACCAGGCTGCACGATCTCGCGGACGCGTTCGCAGGCCGTGTCGAGATCGAGATCGTGGACATCTGCGAGCCGGATCAGGTCGCGGCCTTGCGCGAGCGTCTGTCGGGCCGGGTGTTCGACATGCTGTTCGTCAATGCCGGCGTGACGAACGACCCGACCGAGACGATCGCCGATGTGACGACCGACGAGTTCATCAGGGTCATGGTCACGAACGCGCTGAGCCCGATGCGTGTTATCGAGAGCCTGGAGCACCACGTCCCCGCGACGGGGCTGATCGGCGTGATGTCGTCCGGGCAGGGCAGCGTCGCCAACAACGAGACCGGCCAGCGCGAGGTCTACCGTGGCAGCAAGGCGGCCCTGAACATGTTCATGCGCAGCTTCGCCGCCCGTCACGCCGGGACGTCGCGGGCCATGGTGCTGATGGCCCCCGGCTGGGTCCGCACCGAGATGGGGGGACCGGACGCCCGGCTGAGCATCGAGGAGAGCGTCCCGAGCCTGGTGAATGTGCTGCTTTCCAGGCAGGGCACCCCAGGCTTGCAGTATGTCGACTATCTCGGCCGCACCGTTCCCTGGTGACATGGAGACTGCGATGAAGCTGATCGGCATCGAAGAGCATTTCCTCACGGCCGAGGTTCGCCAGGCCTGGGCCGCGATCGGCCTGGAAGCGTCGGACCCGAGCGTTGCCGTTCATTCCGGCACGATCGAGAAGCGGCTGATCGACCTCGCCGAGGACCGCCTCGCCCTCATGGACGAAAGCGGCCTGGATGTTCAGGTCCTGTCCCTCACCACGCCTGCGCTTCACGATCTGGGGCCGCAGGCCGTCGATGTGGCACGGCGCGTCAATGATGCCGTGGCGCAGGCCGTCGCCAGGCACCCGGACCGCTTCCAGGCCCTGGCGACGCTGCCGGTGGCGATGCCCGATGAAGCCGCGCTGGAGCTCGAGCGGTGCGTCCGGACGCTCGGCTTCAAGGGGACGATGCTGTGCGGCAGGGTCGGCACCCGCAACCTCGACCATCCCGACCTCCAGCCGATTTTCCGCTGCGCGGATTCATTGAAGGCGCCGATCCTGCTTCATCCCCGCACTCCCGAGGCGGCGGTGAGAACGGCGTATTATTCGGGGCTCAGCCCGCAGGTCGATGCCGCCTTCTCCACCTACGGGCTCGGCTGGCACTATGACGCGGGCGTGCAGTTTCTGCGTCTGGTCCTGGCCGGGACCTTCGACCGCATGCCGGGCCTTCAGCTCATTCTGGGCCATTGGGGCGAGCTGGTGCTGTTCTATGCCGAGCGCCTGGCCGCCATGGATGGCGTTGCCGGCCTGGCCGAGCCCATCGCGACCTATCTGCGCAGGAATCTCTACGTCACGGCGAGCGGCATGTTCCTTCCGCACTTCCTGGACCGCGCCGTGGCGATCGTCGGCGCCGATCGCCTGCTCTTCTCCACCGACTTTCCCTATCAATATCGGCCAGGCCGCGACGCACGCCGCTTCCTGGAGGCATGCGGCCTCGACGAGGCGGCAAAGGCGGGCTTTGCGCATGGCAACTGGCTGCGCCTGATCCGCGACTGCCCTGCGGAGGGGGGATAAGGCGATGCGCGAGGCCATCGAAGATCACGAAGATACTGAGGCCGTGCGGGAATTTGAGCGAAAGCTTGCCGCCGGAGAGGAGGAGCTTATCCCGGCCGAGGTGGTCGACCGCCTTCTCGATGGCGAGAACAAGGTCCGCGTATGGCGCCAGCATCGCGGCCACACCGCGAGCGATCTTGCCGAGTTGGCGGGTATCAGCGCGGCCTGTCTCTCTCAGATCGAGAGCGGCACCCGGGAGGGGAGTGTTGGCACGCTCAAGAAGATCGCGGCGGCGCTTGGCATCACGGTCGACGACCTCGCCTAGCCGCGCGGCTCGATGAGGGGGAGCCACGATGTCTGACGTGAATGCTGACACCCACCTGATCGGCCCCGAACTCGCCGTCCTGCGCGGGCTGCAACTCCGGGCACGAATTAGCGCAGGAAAGTCATTTCGGCGAAAACCCCCTATAAATCAAAGGGAAGTGGCGGAGAGGGAGGGATTCGAACCCCCGATAGAGTTGCCCCTATGCCGCATTTCGAGTGCGGTGCATTCAACCACTCTGCCACCTCTCCGCAGCAGGTCGCCGGGTTCATAGAGGCATGCGCGGCGGCGCGCAAGGCCGATGTCGTGGGAATTTTTCCGAGCGCCCACGGGCGAGTGGCCGGGCGGGCAGGGGGGATCGCCTCGGCAGGGCGGTTGCCCTGTTCCCCTCGGCTGATCGAACGCGAGAAGCGGCGCGATGCAGCGTGCCGCGACGCGGGGCGCGCGAGGCCCATGTCCCGTCGCTGCTCGCCGAGGACGGCCGATGTCGTGGCGCCGGGAGGAGCCGGACGAGGCCCGCGCCCGATGCTCCAGTGGGGCTCACCGCTCCGCAGGGTGACGTTCGGCGGCATATGTGCGTTCGCCATTTGCATAGAAGAAAACTATTTTCTTTCCTGAAAAATACGTCTAGCCTGCCGGCAAGCTCGGCGAGACCGGGCAGGGTCGGGGATGGACGCGCGATGGTGGCTTTGAGGGGCCTGGCCTGGGACCACAGGCGATGCTGGGGACCGCTCGAAGCCAGCATCGAGCCCTATCGCGCCGCCCACCCCGGCATCGCCATCGCCTGGGACCGGCAGAGCCTGCACGATTTCGGCGAAGGCAATCTCGAAGCGGCGTTGCGCGCCTACGACCTGGTGATCTTCGACCATCCCTATATCGGCGACATCGCCCGCGACGGGCTGATGGTTCCCTTCGACACGCTGCTGGGCGAGGCGGGGCTCGCGCGCTTCGCCGCCGACAGCGCCGGCGCCTCCTGGCGCTCCTACCGGGCCGAGGGCCGGCACTGGGCGCTGCCGATCGACGCGGCCTGCCAGGTCGCAGCCTACCGGCCGGACCTGCTGGCGCCCTATGGCGCGCCGCCGCGGAGCCCCGCCGAGCTCCTGGCCCTGGCGCGGCGCCTGCGCGCCGACGGGCGCTGGATCGGCCTGCCGCTGAAGCCCACCGACGCCATGTGCCTGGTGCTGACGCTCGCCGCCGCCGACGGCCTCGCCGACGGCGCCTTCCCCGGCCGCGAGGCCGTGATGGACGCCGTCGCGGCGCTGCGCGAGCTCGCCGCGCTGGCCCATCCCCTGTCGCCGGGCTGGAACCCGATCGCCTGCTACGAGCACATGGTCGCCCATGACGACGTGGTCTACGCGCCCTACGCCTTCGGCTATGTGACCTATGCCGCGCGGTCGGAAGGGCCGCGCCTCGCCTTCGCCGACATCCCGGCCTCGCCGCCGCGCGGGGCGATCCTCGGCGGCGCCGGCATCGGCGTCAGCGCCGTCTCGTCCCATCCGCGCGAGGCGATGGCCTATGCGCTCTACCTCTGCTCGCCCGACTACCAGAAGGGCGACTATGTCAGGGCCGGCGGCCAGCCCGGCTCGCTCGGCGCCTGGACCGACGCCGGGGCGGACGCCCTGACGCAGGGCTTCTTCCGCGACACGCTGGCGACGCTCCGGGGCGCCTGGCTCCGGCCGACCCATCCCGGCTTCATCGGTTTCTTCCGCGAGGCGACGCACCAGGCTGCGGCGGCCATCGCCGGCCGGATCGGCGCAGAGGCCTTCGCCGACTGGATCGAGGAGCGCTACCGCGCCAGCCGGCCCGAGCCGATCCTGCAGGGGAGCGCGCCATGACCGTCTCGCGCCCCGCGAGGCCGGCCGCGCCGCCGCGCGAGGAGGAGGCCGGCCGTCCCGAATACAAGGCGCCGGCAGCGGAGAAGGCGCTCGACATCCTGGAATTCATGGCCGGCCGCCCCGACGGCGTGACCCAGACCGAGATCTCGCTCGGCCTGGGGCGATCGATCCACGAGATCTACCGCATCATCCAGCTCCTGGAGAAGCGCGGCTATCTCGTGCGCACGGCCAGCGACCGCTACCGCCTCTCCCTGAAGCTGTTCGAGCTGGCGCACATGCACCCGCCGGTCAACCGGCTGATCGACGCGGCGCTGCCGGTCATGCGCACCCTCGTGCTCGACACCGACCAGAGCTGCCATCTCGCCGTGCTGAACGGCCGGCGCGTGCTGATCGTGCTGCAGATCGAATCGCCGCTGCCGATGCGCTATTCCGTGGCGCTCGGCTCGCAATTCCCGATCCTGGAGACCAGCTCCGGCGCCGTGCTGCTCGGCGCCATGCCGGAGCCCGAGCGCGCGGCGGCGCTGGCCGAGATCCTGGCCGCCGGCGAGGCGGAGGAAACGCCGCCGGCGATCGCGGCGCGCCTCGAGGCGATCGCCGGGCACGGCTTCGAGATGCGCCCCTCCCTGGCGGTGGAGGGCTGCACCAACATCTCCTTGCCGGTGCGCGACCATCGCGGCGAGACCATCGCCGCCCTGACGGTGCCCTATCTGCCGCAGAAGCATGCCCGTTTCGACCGGGCCAGCGTGCTCGCCTCGACGCGGGCCGCGGCGCTCGACATCTCGCGCGCGCTCGGCGCCTCCGAGGCGACCCTCGCCGGCATCGGCGAGGCGCCCGGCGGCCCGGCGTGAGGCCGACAAGATCCCCGAAGAGGGATGCACCTGGGAGGACGACCATGCCTGTCACCAAGTTCCTGAGCACCGCCGCCGCGCTGGCCGGGTTGCTGCTGCTGCCGGGCCAGGCGCCCGCGGCCGACGCGATGCCCAAGCGCATCGGCTACGTCACCAACTACGCCACGCATGAATGGTACCAGAACGTCATCAAGGGCATGAAGGCGCACGGCAAGGATCTCGGCATCGACGTCGAGGTGCAGGACGCCAATCTCGACATCGCCAAGCAGGTCGCCGCGGCGGAAGACTTCATCGCCAAGGGCGTCGACGTGCTGATCATCACGCCGGTGAACGAGGAAGGCGTGGTGCCGCTGCTGCGCAAGGCCAAGGCGGCCGGCATCCCGGTGGTGCTGGAGGGCAACCCGGTCAAGGGCATGACCACCATGGTGGCGATCTGCGACTACGACACCGGCTATGCCGCCGGGGTCGCCGCCGGCGCCTACGCCAAGGACAAGCTCGGCGGCAAGGCGCGGGTGATGAATGTCGGCCTGAAGCTGCTGACCGCGACTCAGCTGCGCTCCATGGGCTTCATGGACGGGATGCACACCGTGCTGCCGGACGCCGTCATGGTCCACGACCTCGACGGCGGCGGCAATCCGGACCGGGCGCTGGAGGTCTCCTCCGCCGCGCTCGCCCAGAACGGCGACATCAACATCATCTACGGCATCAACGATTCCTCCTCGCTCGGCGGGCTGCAGGCCTGGAAGGCGGCGGGCAAATCGCAGGACGGGCTGCTCGTGGTCGGCACCGGCGGCGAGGGCCTCGCCTTCATCAACGCCATCGAGAAGGAGCCGTCCTATCGCATCGAGGCGGCGATGTTCCCGGAGAAGGAGGGCTACACCACCATCGACGCGGCGGTGAAGCTGTTCAACAAGCAGGAGGTGCCCCCGCACATCGTCAGCCCGACCGCGGCGGTGATCGGCGAGGACTGGAAGACGTTCTACGATTACGACGGCAGCACGCGGACGATCAAATGGGACGCGGTCAACGCGCTGGTGCCGCCGGCCAAATGCATGAAGACCGCGGCCGACCTGAAGAAGTAGGGGCGGAGATGGCCTCCCCAGCCGTCAGGACCCGGCGCCGAACGGCCACGAGAGCGGCTGTCCTGCGTGGCGTCCGATATCGTCGGGAATGGCTTGGACGACGGTTAGCCACGAACGCGGCGCGGGAGGCCCCACCCTCAACCGTCATGGGCGGACTTGATCCGCCCATCCCTAGCGAAATCGAATTCGATTTCGCGGGGAACGCGACGGCGGCTGTGTCGGGCAGCCTCTCGGCGGGTGCTCCTCCAACGCCTGCGGTGGTCGCGTGGATGGCCGGATCAAGTCCGGCCATGACGCGCCTTTCTCTGCGACCATTTCACACCTGGGCCGACGCCGTCCGTCGAGTGACGCCATGACCACCAGCGACATCGCCAAGCCCGCACCGCCACGCCGATGGGCCGCCGCCGTGAACGGTGCGGGCCAGCCGGCGCTGCTCGCCATCCTGGCGGTGCTGTGCGTGGCGGTGTCGCTGGCGGCGCCGCAGTTCCATTCCGCTGCCAACGTCATCGCCATCCTGCGCCAATGCGCCCTGGTGCTGATCGTCGCCTCGGGCATGACGCTGCTGGTGATCTCCGCCGAGGTCGATCTCTCCGTCGGCGCCTCGCTCGCCTTCGTCGGCTGCGTCGCCATGGCTGTCCTGAACGCCACCCACAGCCTGGCGCTCGGCACGCTGGCGGCGCTCGCCTTCGCCGGCGGGGTCGGGCTGGTCAACGGGCTGATCGTCACCCGGCTTCGGGTCAACTCGCTGATCGCCACCATCGGCACGATGATGATGCTGCAGGGCGGCGTCTATCTCTTCACCCGCGAGGCGGTGCAGAACCATCACCAGCTCGCCGCCTTCACCGCGCTCGGCGCCGGCTATGTCGGGCCGCTGCCGATCCCGGTGCTGATCGCCGCGGCGGTCTTCGCCGTGGCGGCGGTGGCCCTGCGCTTCACCCTGCTCGGGCGCTACCTCACCTATGTCGGCGCCAATGCCAGGGCGGTGCGGCTGTCGGGCGTGCGGGCGGAGCGGCTGAAGCTCTTCGCCTTCGTCGTCACCGGCCTGCTCGTCGGGGTCGCCGGCCTGATCCTGTGCTCGCTGATGAACGCGGGCCAGCCGACCGCCGGACGCGGCTTCGAGCTCACGGTGATCGCCGCGGTGATCCTCGGCGGCACCAGCCTTGCCGGCGGGCGCGGCTCGCTGTTCGGCACGCTCCTCGGCGTGCTGGTGCTGAAGGTGATCGACAACGGCATCATCATCCTGGGCTGGAACCAGGACCTGCAGATGGTGGTGCCGGGGGTGGTGATCATCCTGGTGACCTGGCTCGACATCCTCAGGACGAAGAGCCATGGCCGCTGACACCCTGCAGGCCGTCGCGCCCGCCCTGGAGATGCGCGGCATCGGCAAGCGCTTCCCCGGCGTGCTGGCGCTGGAGAACGTCGACCTGACGCTCGAGCCCGGCAAGGTCCATGCCCTGATGGGCGAGAACGGCGCCGGCAAGTCGACGCTGATCAAGATCATGGCCGGGGTCTACGGCAAGGACGCCGGCTCGATCCGCATCGACGGGCGCGAGGCCGAGATCCGCACCCCGCGCGACAGCCTCAGCCAGGGCATCAAGGTGGTGTTCCAGGAGATCGCGCTGATCGCCGAGTTCACCGTGGCCGAGAACATCTTCCTGGAGGGCTATCCGACAAATCGGGCCGGCTCGATCGACTGGAAGGCGCTGCGGGCCGAGGCCGCCGCCCTGTTCCGCCGCATCGGCTTCAATGTCGACCCCGCCGCGCGCACCGGCTCCCTGCCGGTCAGCCAGCAGCAGATGGTGGAGATCGCCCGCGCCCTCGCCCACGAGGCGCGGGTGGTGGTGATGGACGAGCCGACCTCCTCGCTCACCCCGCACGAGGTGTCGCTGCTGTTCGCGGTGATCCGCCGCCTGACCGGCCTCGGCATCGCCGTGGTCTATGTCAGCCACAAGCTCGACGAGGTGTTCGAGATCGCCGACACCGTCACGGTGCTGCGCGACGGCCGGCACATCTCGACCCGGCCGATCGGCGAGCACACCCACGACACGCTGATCCAGGACATGATCGGCCGGCGCATCGATACGCTGTTCCCGCGCGCCCGCGGCCCGGCCGGCAGCAGGGCGGCGCTCTCGGTCGAGGGGCTCTCGACGGCGGCCAAGCTCCGGAACGTCTCCTTCGAGGCGCGGGCCGGCGAGGTGCTCGGCTTCTTCGGGCTGATGGGGGCGGGGCGCACCGAGCTCGCCAAGGCGATCGTCGGCTACGACCCGATCGTCGCCGGCACGATCCGGGTGGACGGCGTGCCGCTGCGACCGCACGACACCAGCACCGGCGTCGGGCTCGGCATCGGCCTGCTCACCGAGGACCGCAAGAGCGAGGGCCTGATGGGCGAGCTCGCCGTCTCCCGCAACATGAGCCTCGCCGCCCTGCCGCGCTTCGCCCGCGCCGGCTTCGTCGACGAGGGCGCCGAGCGCGGCGCCGTGCAGGCCTTCGTCGACCGCTTCCGCGTCAAGACGCCGAGTCTCCGCCAGCCGATCAAGAGCCTGTCCGGCGGCAACCAGCAGAAGGTGCTGCTCGCCCGCTGGCTGATGCGCGGGCTCAAGGTGATCGTGGTCGACGAGCCGACCCGCGGCATCGACGTCGGCGCCAAGGCCGAGATCTTCGCGCTCATCGACCGGCTGGCCGGGGAGGGGCTGGCGGTGGTGATGATGACCTCGGAAATGCCGGAGCTGCTCGGGCTGTCGGACCGCATCGCGGTGATGGCCGGGGGGCGGATTACCGCCACTTTCGCGCGGGACGAGGCGACCCAGGAGAGGATCCTCAATGCCGCGATTGGTTGAGATGGGTGCACGGACCGAATGCGGCCGGCGCGACGCTAGCCATTCCCCTCCCCCTTGTGGGGAGGGGCCAGGGGTGGGGGTCCATCAGGACAACGCGTGCCCTATGACATCGACCCCCACCCTATATCCCTCCCCACAAGGGGGAGGGAAGACGGAGGCGTCGAGCCCCGTTCTCCTCCGTTGCGTCTCGCCCCGCCCATGACCACCACCGCCGCCCACCCCACCGCCTCGCTCCTCACCCGGCTCATGCAGCGCCAGGAGGTGGCGCTCCTGATCTGCCTCCTCGCCGTCATGGCCTTCTTCTCCGTCACGGCGGAGAATTTCCTCAGCGTTCGCAACGTCACCAACGTGCTCGGCCAGGCCTCGCTGGCGCTGATCGCCGGCATCGGCTGCGCCATCGTCTTCATCGGCGGCGAGGTCGACATCTCGATCGGCTCGCTGGTGGCGGCGATCGCCCTGCCGCTGATCACCATCATGAACGCCACCAACTCGCTGGCGCTGGGCCTCGCCGGGGCCCTGGCGCTCGGCCTCGCCATCGGGGCGGTGAACGGCTGGCTCGCCGCCTATGCCGGCATCAACTCGCTGATCGTCACGCTCGGCACCATGTTCATCCTGCGCGGCGGCGTCTATCTCTACACCGGCCAGCGGGCGATCCCGGACGATGCCCAGCTCGACAGCTTCATCGCCCTCAGCGACGGCCGCCTGTTCGACACCATCCCCTATGCCGCGGTCATCGCGCTGATCCTGCTCGCCGTCTTCGCCTATGTCATGCGCCACCGCCCCTTCGGCCGGCAGGTCTATGCCGTCGGCGGCAATCCGGAGGTGGCGCGGCTTGCCGGCTACGACGTCCGGCGGGTGAAATTCGCCTGCTTCCTGATCAGCGCGCTGCTGGCCACGGTGTCCGGCGTGATCCTCGCCGCCTTCGTCGGCTCGGCGCAGCACACCGCCGGCATGAATTTCGAGTTCCAGGTGGTGGCCGCCACCGTGCTCGGCGGGGTGAGCCTGGCGGGGGGCATCGGCAGCCTCGGCGGCATGGCGCTCGGCGTGCTGATCCTGCAGTTCCTGTCGAACGGCCTGCGCGGCATGAACCTGCCGACGGAGTGGCAACTGGTGATCACCGGCGTCATCATCGTCGCTGCCGTCGCCTTCGACGAGATGAAGCGGCGCCGGCGCCTGGGATCGTGAGAGGCCGCGGCGCGGCCGGGGAGAAGGACACCATGGGACGCCTGCAAGGCAAGACCGCCGTGATCACCGGCGCCGCCGAGGGCATCGGCCACGCCATCGCCGGGGCCATGGCCCGCGAGGGCGCGCATGTCTTCGTCGCCGACATCGCCGACGCCAAGGGCGAGGCCGTGGTGGCTGCGCTGAGGCAGGCCGGGCTCGCCGCAACCTACGTGCATTGCGACGTCACCAGCGATGCCGACATATCAGCCCTGATCGCCGCGGCAATGGCGGCGACCGGGCGCCTCGACGTGCTGGTCAACAATGCCGCGATCGCCATCGGCGGCATGCCGGTGACGGAGATGACCGACGAGCAATGGCACCGCCTGATTGCGGTCAACCTCACCAGCGTGTTCCGCGGCTGCAAGCACGCCCTGCCGCACATGATCGCGCGGAGGGCGGGCTCGATCATCAACATGGCTTCGGCCCAGGGCCATGTCGGCCTCGACGGCTGGACCGCCTATGCCGGGGCCAAGGGCGCGGTGATGGCGATGACCCGGCAGATGGCGGTGGAGTTCGGCCGGCATGGCGTGCGCGTCAACTCGATCTCGCCCGGCACCATCAACACGCCGATGAACGACAAGCTGGTGGCCGAGCTCGGCGGCAAGCTGATGCAGGCCTGGGTGACCATGCATCCGATCGGCCGGATCGGCGAGCCGGCCGAGGTGGCGGAGGCGGCAGTCTACCTCGCCAGCGATGCGGCCGGCTTCACCACCGGCATCGACCTGCGCGTCGACGGCGGCCTGACCGCGGCGCCGCGCTATGTGCCCGACCTGCTGTGAGCCGGGCCGCTCCTTCCCCAGTGATCTCGTGAGACCGTCATGACCAAGGCCCTCGAAGGCGTCACCATCCTCGACTTCAGCCATCTCCTGCAGGGGCCGTTCGCCACCCAGCTGCTCGGCGACATGGGCGCCGACGTGATCAAGATCGAGCGGGCCGGCGCCGGCGACATGTTCCGCGGCATGACCTTCTTCGCCAAATGGGTCGGCGGCTCGCAGAGCCCCAACTTCCTGGCCTGGAACCGTAACAAGCGCTCCATCGCCCTCAACCTCAAGAGCCGCAAGGTGCACGCCATCATCATGGCGATGGCCAGGACCGCCGACGTGGTGGTGCAGAACTTCCGGCCCGGCGTGCTGGCGCGGCTCGGCTATGGCTACGAGGATTTCCGCGCCGTCAATCCGCGCATCATCTATTGCTCGGGCTCCGGCTATGGCGAGGACGGGCCCTATGTCGACCGGCCGGGCCAGGACATGCTGATCCAGGGCCTCGCCGGCCTGATCGCCAACACGGGGCGCGGCGACCAGCCGCCGGTGCCGGCGGGCGCCGGGCTCGCCGACCAGATCGGCGCCATGAACATGGTCTACGGCATCCTCTCCGCCCTCTACGCCCGCGAGCGCACCGGCCGGGGCCAGAAGATCGAGGTGAACCTCCTCGCCGGCATGCTGGCGCATCTCAACCAGGAATATGTGGCGGTGCTCAATCTCGGCGAGGACTTCGTCCGGCCGCGCTCCGGCATCGGCCATCCCGGCATGCAGGCGCCGTTCGGCATCTACGAGGCCGCGGACGGCGGCCATGTCTCGATCGCCATGAGCCCGTTCCGGACGCTGTACGAGGTCCTGGAGGCGCCGCATCTGGCGCCCTATGACGACCTCGCCACCCTGTTCGACAAGCGCGACGAGGTCTGGGAGAAGGTCAATGCCGAGACCCGCCGGTTCGGCACGCAGGACCTCCTCGCCCGCCTGCTCGGCGCCGACATCTGGTGCGCCGAGGTGAAGGACATCCGCCGCGCGGCGGAGGATCCGCAGGTCATCCACATGGGCATGATCGCCAGCTACGAGCATCCCAAGGCCGGCACCGTGCGCGTCGTCGCCCCGGCGGTCAGGATGAGCGAGACGCCGGCGAGCATCGACCGGCCGGCACCGCTGGTCGGCCAGCACGGCCGCGAGATCCTGGCGCACTATGGCGTGCCCGCCGCCGAGATCGAAGCGCTGGAAGCGGCCGGCGACATGACGGTCGAGGAGGCGTGATGCAGCGCTACGAGACCCTCACCGTCGAGCGTTCCGGCCGCGTCGCGGTCGTCACCTTCCGGCGGCCCGACCAGCTCAACGCCATGAACCGGCGCATGCAGGGCGAGATCACCGCCGCCTTCGAGGCGCTGTCGCAGGACGAGGGCGTCGGCGCCGTCGTCGTCACCGGCGAGGGCCGCGGCTTCATGGCCGGCGCGGACATCAAGGAATACGCGGCGCAGACCGGCGAGGACTTCGACCGCTTCCAGGCCGCCGGGACGCGCATGTATGCGGCGATCGAGGACAATGCCAAGCCGGTCATCGCCGCGGTCAACGGCTTCGCCCTGGGCGGGGGCATGGAGCTGGTGCTGTGCTGCGACATCGTCGTCGCCTCGACCCTCGCGAGATTCGGCCTGCCCGAGATCAAGCTCGGCCTCGTGCCGGGCGGCGGCGGCACGCAGCGCAGCGTCGCCAAGCTCGGCCGCAACCGCGCCAACCTCCTGCTGATGACCGGCGCCATCCTGCCGGCGGCCGAGTTCGTCGCAGCGGGCCTGGTCAACGAGGTGGTCGAGCCGGAGGCGCTGATGCCGCGGGCCCTCGCCCTCGCCGAGGCGATCGCCGCCGAGCCGCCCGCCGCCATCGAGGGCCTGAAGCGGCTGACCGCGGCGGCGCTGGCGGGCGACCTCGACCAGGGACTCACTTTGGAGCGTGCTATCCTCGCCGACCTCTACCGCAGCGACGCCGGCCAGAAGCGGGTGCGCGACTTTGCGGCGAGGAGCGCCGCGCGGATCGCGGCCAAGGCGGGGAAGGGAATGGCATGAGCGGCACGACCGTCGGGGTAGGCGAGGATTATCGGGGCCTCGGCTGGGCGCACGGTGCGCTGACCGTGCAGCGGCTCGGGGCGATGCTGGCGCCCATCACCTTCCTCCTGCCGGGCGGCCGCCAGGTCTCGCCGATGCATGTCGCGCCCTGGGCGGGCGAACGCGGCACCGAGGCGCTGCCGGGCATCCTGCGCCGGCTGCGCGGCGACTGGCCGGGCGTGCCCTTCGGCTACACCGTGCCGATGGACGGCATGCCGCCGGACTGGGCCAAGGCGGCGAGGCCCGCCGACCCAGGCGAGGCGGTGCACGGCTATTGCTCGAACCACGACTGGCAATGGCAGGCGACGGACGGGCGCTCGCTGCACCTCTTCGTCAACTATCCCATGCCGAGCCCGGTCCGCCGGCTCGAGCGCATCATCACGCCCGACCCCCAGGCGCCGGCGGTCGACGTCGAGCTGAAGATCCTGGTGCGCCGGCGCTGCCGCATGCCGATCGGCCTGCATCCGGTGTTCCGCCTGCCGGCCGCGCCCGGCGCAGCGCGGCTCGAGCTCGGCCGCTTCGCCGAGGGGCGCACCTATCCCGGCACGCTGGAGCCCGGGGCGGCGATCTTCGCCAGCGACACGCGCTTCGCCGACCTTGCCGCCGTGCCGGGTCGGAGCGGCTCCGCGGTGGACGCCTCGCGCCTGCCGCTGGCCGGGGACGTCGAGGAGCTTCTGCAGATCGAGGGGCTGGCCGGCACGGCGGCGCTCGCCAACCAGTCCGAGGGCTACCGGGTCCGCCTCACCTGGCAGAAGGAGCATTTCCCCAGCCTGCTCCTGTGGATCAGCAATCGCGGCCGCCGCCAGGCGCCCTGGAACGGCCGGCACGTGGCGCTGGGCATCGAGCCGGTGTGCTCGCCCTTCGGCCTCGGTCCGGCCACGGCCGCCGGCGACAATCCCCTGGCCCGGGCAGGCGTGCCGACGGCGCGGGATTTCGAGCTCAACCCGAATTTCGTGACGCGCTACCGCATCGAAGCCGAGCCGATCTAGGGCGTGTGGACACTTATGGTTTGGGCAGGACGCGAGCGATTTTGGCCGAGGAGAAGGAGCGCAGGCGACAAGCCGCTTTGCGGCTTGCGCCGAGGACGCAAGCCTCATGGCTTGCTACGTCGGACACAAGCCGCTTTGCGGCTTGTTCCTGACGCGACGCGCTCATCGGCCAAAATCGCCGCGCCGCTTCGCGGTGAGGTGAAAAATGGCCCCCTGCAGCGTCGCGTCGCTGGTCGATACCCCTGGTATCGCCTGCGCAACGCTCCTCCCATGGGGCCATTTTTGACCTCATCCTGCTCCAAACCATAAGTGTCCACACGCCCTAGGCCATGCCCTCCAGCCTCGCCAAGCCGAACCGCCCCGTCTTCACCGATCTCGACGGCCTGGCCGCGATGGCCGGGGAGGGGGATGCGTTCGGCGTCGGCGGCCATCATTTCGCCCGGCTGCCGCTGGCGCTGCTGCGCGCCATCGCCCGGCGCGGGACACTGGATCTCCACTACGTCTCCTGGGCCGGCGGGCTGCCGCTGGAGCTGCTGCTCGAGGCCGGGGCGGTGGCCGAGATCGACATCTGCTTCTCCAGCCTCGACATTTTCGGCCTGCCGCCGCGCTTTCGCCGGGCGGCCGAGACCGGCGCGGTGCCGGTGCGCGACTGGACGGCGCTTGCCATGATCCAGGCCCTGCGCGCGGCCCAGCAGAACCTGCCGAGCCTGCCGTTCCAGCTGCCCGAGGGCTCGGACATGGCCGCGCGCATTCCCGGCGCGCGGCTGGCGGTCGATCCGATCACCGGCGATCCCGTCGGCGCGGCGCCGGCGCTGCGGCTCGACACGGTGGTGCTGCACGCCCAGCGCGCCGACGCGAGCGGCAATGTCCAGATCCTCGGCCCACGCGCCCTCGACCTCGCCATGGTCGGCGCCGCGCGGCGGGTGCTGGTCACGGTGGAGGAGATCGTGCCGGTGGGGGTGCTGGCCGCCGCCGGGCGCCAGAGCGTGCTGACGCGCAACCAGGTGAGCGCCATCGCCTGCGTGCCGGGGGGCGCCTGGCCGGCCTCCTGCCTGCCGTTCTACGTCACGGACTATGCGGCGCTGGCCGCGGCCTTCGCGGCGCCGGATACGCGGCTCGAGGCGGCCTTCGCGCCGCCGGAAACGGGCGTGCCGCAGCACCTGCGGCAGGCCGCCGGCGTGACGGCCGCGACCGTTGCCGCGCTCGCCGCGCCGGCGGTGCACCCGGAGGGCGGCTCGCCCTCGGTCGACGAGATCATGGCCGTGTCGCTCGCCGGGCTGCTTGGTGATGACAGCGTCGCCAGCGCCGGGGCGGTGTCGCCGCTCGCCAACGTCGCCTATCGCCTGGCCAAGGCGACGCATGCGCCCGACATGATCATCGCCACCATGAGCTGCGGCCATCTCGACATCGCGCCCAGCCCGATGCTGCTGTCGCTGATCGAGACGCTGGACGGGGAGACCGCCGCCGCCCATGCCGGCGGCGACGACACCTACTCCACCTATTACCAGGCCGGCGCCGTGACGCACGAGATCGTGGCGGCGGCGCAGGTCGACCGGCTGGGGCGAGCCAACACGCTGGAGCTGGTGAAGCCCGGCGGCGGCACGGTGCGCCTGCCGGGGCAGGGCGGCATGGCCGACGTCGCCAACATGCACCGCGACTACATCCTCTACGTGCCGCGCCATTCGCCGCTCTCCCTGGTCGAGCGGGTGACGGTGGCGAGCTCGGCCCGCGGCCTGCTCACGCCGGCGGAGCGCTGGCCGCACGGCTACCGCACGGGCCATGCGGCGGTGCTCACGGATCTCTGCGTGTTCCGCCTGGACCCGGCGACGTGCGAGCTGATCGTCCTGTCGACGATGCCGGGCGTGACGCGCGAGCGCATCGTCGAGGCCACCGGCTTTCCCGTGGCCTTCGATCCCCATTGCAGTATCGTGCCGCCGCCGAAGCCGGAGGCGCTCGACATGCTGCGCCGGCGCATCGACCCGCTCGGCCTCCGGCGGCTGGAATTCGTCAGCGCCCGGGAGCGCGGCGCGCTGATCGCCGAGATCCTCGCGGCGGACCGGCAGGCGGTGGACGAATGCATCGCGCGGCAGCGCATGAGGGCGCCGGACGGCGCTCGGGATCGGCAGGACGGGAGCCCGCCATGACCATCGACAAGGACCGGATCCTCTTCACCCTCGTGCGCGAGAAGCTGTTCACCGCCGTCATCGGCGACGTCATGGATGCGGCCGGCCTGACGCGCCAGTTCCTGCCGCCGGAGATCCGGCCGCTCAGGGCGGAGACGGTGCTGGTGGGCCGGGCCATGCCGGTGCTGCAGGCCGACTGCGCCGGCGATGCGGTCGGCCATCTCGGCCGGGCCGAGCCGTTCGGCCTGATGCTGCGGGCGCTGGACGAGCTCGCGCCGGGCGATGTCTATATCTGCACCGGCGCCTCGCCCCGCTATGCCCTGTGGGGCGGGCTGATGAGCACCCGCGCCAAGACCCTTGGCGCGGTCGGCGCCGTGCTCGGCGGCTTCCACCGCGACACCCGCGAGATCCTCGCCCTCGGCTTTCCCGTGTTCTCCACCGGCGGCTATGCCCAGGACCAGCGCCTGCGCGGGCGGGTGGTCGACTATCGCTGCCCCATCGAATTCGCCAATGGCTGCCGGGTGAGCCCCGGCGACCTGATCGTCGGCGATGTCGACGGCGTGCTCACCGTGCCGGCGGCGCATGTCGGCGCCATCATCGACGCGGCGCTGAAGAAGGCGGCGAGCGAGCAGGACGTGCGCGGCATGATCGAGCAGGGCGGGCGCACCCAGGATATTTTCGACACGACCGGCGTGATGTAGGCGCCGGCGGGACACCGGGTTCAAGGATCGCGCCCGGTCGGGTGCCGGCCGATGCCGACGGCGGCGATCAGGCCGCTCGTCGACGAGCCGGTCTTGTCGTCCTGGCAATCGTTGCACTCGACCAGCTGGGCGCTGGCGATGTCGTGGATCTCGTTGTGCTGGTGGCTCGAATCCGTGACCCAGCGGCCGGTGAAGGTCATGATGCAGCCGCGAGTGACCGCTTCGCCCCTCTCGTCGAGATCGTCGATCTGGTCGGCGACCCAGCCGGCGACGCCGCCGATCGCGTCGCCGGCGATGCCGCCGACGGCGGCGCCGACCAGGAGAGCCGTGGCCAGGATCAGCAGGCAGAGCGCCGCGCCGATGCCGAAGGTCGCAAGGCCGAGCGCGACGCAGATCGCGGCGCCGGCCAGCGCGCCGGCGATGGCGCCCGCCACCGAGCCGACGGCGCCGCCGATCGCAGCATAGTCGCCGATATGCGAACCGATCTCGCAGTGCAGGGCCTGCAGGCCGGTGGCGGGATCGACGGTCGCCTCGGCGGGGCCGCCACCGGGCGCGTCGCGGGTGCGGATCTCCTCGACGTCGAGGCCCGCCTGGATCGGGCTGAGCAGCGCCAGCGACGGTCCGCCCAGGTTGAAGGTCCAGTCATTGTCGTGGAAGGGCGGGATGCCGGAATTCTTGCCGGCGCAGAGCACGCACCCCGACAGGGTGATGGTGCTCGGGTCCTGGACAAAGAGGCGGTCGAACCAGTTGACGGCCCAGCCGATGAAGAAGCCGAGCACCGCGCCGGCCAGAGCCCCGACCAGGATGGCGGCGGCGACGATGGCGAAGGCGCCGCCGGCAAGGCCGGCGATGCCGGCCGCCTCCAGGAAGGTCAGGAGCGCGACCAGGGCCGCGCCGCCGAACACCCAGCCGAGCACGCGGCCCTCACCCGCATCGGCATTGCCCGGTCCGGCGAGGTTGACTGAACAGCCGGCCATGTCACGGCCCTCCCGTGGTGATCGTCACGGTGACGCCGCCGCTCGGCACGCCGCCCTGCCAGGCGGTGACGTTGAAATGGCCTGCCGGCCCCGGCCCATCCGGCGCGTCGACGTGCAGAACGACGTCGCGGAACGCCTCGCCGGGCTGGAAGACGAAGCTCGACGGCGTCACCGTGGCCGGCCAGGTCGGCGCCTTGCCCTTGAACACCACGGCAGGGTCGAATGCCTTGCCGCTGGCATCGTCATATTCGTAGGAGTCGACGGCGATCTGCACGAGGTGGCAGTCGGTCCTGTCCTTGCGCGGGTCCTGGCCGCGCTGCGCATTGCGGGCGCGGAGCATCGCGGCATAGGCGGCCTCCGCCGCAAGGCCGGCAAGGGACATCAGGACATAGCCGGCGAGCATGAGGAGGAGGAAGCGCGGCGCCGCCGCCATGTCGTGCAGCAGCGAATGGTGCAGCATCGGCGAGGCCGTGGCGCCCAGCACGCCCCAGCCCAGGAAGACGCGATGCGGCCGCAGCCATGGTCCGCCGCCTTCCTTCACCGCCGGGCAGGCACCGGGCGTGCGATTGAAGATGCGGATGGGGCGGTCCACGGGCGAATGGGCGGCGTAGACCTGGGTGTTGTTCCAGCCCAGATTGTTGGAAGGGTTGCCGTCGTTGGGATGGGACAGCTCGATCTCGATGCAATAATGGCCCGGCACATCTGGCGTGCGCCATGTCGTGGCGACGGTCGCCGTTCCCGGCCAGACCGGCACGTCGGCGGCGAGCGTGGCCACGGGGTGGCGGATCTGGCCGCCGGCGCCGAACTCGATCCAGCGGACCGCGACCGCGGTGCCGTCGGCCGGCTTGTCGCGCGAGGCGTTGTGGACGGTGATCTCGACGTCATATTCGACGCCGGCGGTGAGATCGTAGGTGTATTGCTCGATACCGCCCAGGAAGATCCGGACGTCGGGATTGTCCCAGGTGACGGGCTGGCCCAGCTGCATCAGCAGGAACTGGTCGTAGATGCAGGGGTCTGGCTTGCGCACGATATGGCCGGGGATGACGACGCAGGGATCGCCCTCCGGCGTCTTGGGCTCGTCCGCGAGGATGTGGAAGATACGGCACAGCACGCATCCCGGCCATTTGCCGGGACGCCGGGCCTGGCTGGAGCTTCCGCCGCAGCACGCCATCGCTCCTCCTCCTCTGCCTTCGGGCAGGCCGGCCGGCGCGCAGGACAGGGGCAAGGCCGAGCCTGAGGGCGGATCGCCGCGCCGGGCGTCCGTCGGCACGTCTCCTGGATCGGCCCCGTTTGCGGCCGGGGTCAGGACGGCGGTTTTCGCAGGCGTTTCGCGATGCTGCGGCGAAACACGATCAGCGCCAGCACGGCCGCGATGACGACGATGTACAGCAGCTCCGTGGAACCATCGCCCCCGTCGGGCGACACGCCGAACCAACGCTCGATGAAGTCCATGCCGATCCTCCACGGTCACGCGGCGCTGGGGACGCGCTGTTGACGGGGACGCAGAAGCCATCAGGTCACTGGATCGCCGAACTATGCTCTCCTCACGGGCATGACGCAACGTCGGTGTCGCTTGGCGGAGACGACCTGTTCCCGCCGGAACTCCGCCAGCTCGCTGGTGTCGCGGCCTCGCAGGACGCGCGCCATCCGCTGCTACATCTCGGCGACTGGGCCCGGACGTGCTACGTCCCAAGCAGAGCTTCACGGATCGGAACACGACTCCGATCCGTGAAGCTCTGCTAACACTTTGAGATTCTGCTTGGCCGTCCGACGCGGAACCCCTTCGCCCATGACCATCGACCTCGTGCGCCTGCGCGCCGAAACGCCGGGCACCGCCCATCGCATCCACCTCGACAATGCCGGCGCCGGCTTGATGCCGCGGCCGGTGCTGCAGGCGATGACCGGCTATCTCCAGCGCGAGGCGGATATCGGCGGCTACGAGGCGGCGAACGAGGCGGCGCCGCAGCTCGACGGCGTCTATGACAGCCTCGCCCGGCTGATCGGAGCGGCGCGCGACGAGATCGCCCTCACCGAGAACGCCACCGTCGCCTGGCAGATGGCCTTCTACGCCCAGGTCTTCCGCCCCGGCGACCGCATCCTGACCGCGCGGGCCGAATATGCCGCGAACTATGTCGCCTTCCTGCAGGTCGCCCGGCGCACCGGCGCCGTCGTCGAGGTGATCCCGGACGATGCCGACGGCGTGCTCGACCCCGAAGCCCTGGAGCGGATGATCGACGACCGGGTCAGGCTGATCGCCATCACCTGGGTGCCGACCAATGGCGGCCTGGTCAACCCGGCCGCCGCGGTCGGCCGCATCGCCCGCGCCCACGCCATCCCCTATCTCCTCGACGCCTGCCAGGCGGTCGGCCAGATGCCGGTCGACGTCGCGGCCCTCGGCTGCGACATGCTCTCGGCCACCGGCCGCAAGTTCCTGCGCGGGCCGCGCGGCACCGGCTTCCTCTATGTCCGCCGCGAGCTGCTGCACCGGCTGGAGCCGCCGATGATCGATCATTTCGCCGCGCCCTGGGTCGCCGCCGACCGCTACGAGCTCAGGCCCGACGCGCGGCGCTTCGAGACCTGGGAGAACAATTATGCCGCCCGCCTCGGCCTCGGCGTCGCGGTCGACTATGCCCTCGACATCGGCCTGGAGGCGATCGAGGCGCGCTGCCGCAGCCTGGCGGAGCGGCTGCGGCAGGGCCTCGGCGCCGTCGCCGGCGTCACCCTGCTCGATCTCGGGCCTCGTCCCGCCGCCATCGTCTCGTTCTCCGTCGGCGGCGTCGCCGCCGAGAAGATCAAGGGAAGCCTCGCCGCCGCGGGCATCAATGTCAGCACCTCCAAGCCGTCGAGCACGCTGCTCGATGCCATGGCCCGCCATCTGCCGACGCTCGTGCGCGCCTCGCCGCACTGCTACAACAGCGAGGAGGAGATCGAGGCGGTGGTGGACGCGGTGCGGACGATCGCCGGCTGAGCCGGCGGGGCGATCCCCGGCAGTGATTCGGAGGCGTGCATGAACGCAGCGCAGGATCTCGGCGGCATGATGGGCTTCGGCCCGGTGGCGCCAGAGAAGGACGAGCCGATCTTCCACGCGCCGTGGGAGAAGCGGGCGCTGGCCCTGACGCTGGCCATGGGCGCGACCGGCAGCTGGCCGCTCGATGCCGGGCGCCATGCCCGCGAGAGCCTGCCGCCGCCGGACTACCTGACCTCGTCCTATTACGAGATCTGGATCAAGGGGCTGACCAAGCTGCTCCTGTCCACCGGCCTGGTGTCGATCCACGAGCTCTCCGGCGACAGCGCCATCGGCCCGGGCAAGCCGGTGAAGCGGGTGATCCCGGCGGACGAAGTGCCGGCCGCCCTGGCCAGGGGCACGCGCTGCGACCGCGAGGCCACCCGGCCGGCCCGCTTTGCCGTGGGTGATACGGTCCGGTGCAGACATGTCTATAAGACCGGCCATACCCGCTTGCCGCGCTATCTCTTCGGCCGGCAGGGCGTGATCGCCGGCACGCACGGCATGTTCGTGCTGCCCGACAGCAACGCCCATGGCCTCGGCGAGAACCCGGAATGGGTCTATACCGTGCGCTTCACCGGCGCGGAGCTGTGGGGCGAAGGGGCCGACCCGACGCTGACCGTGATGGCGGACCTGTGGGAGAGCTATTGTGACCCCGTCTGAAGCCGCGATGCTGCGCGCCGTGCCGGCGATCCCGCGCGACGGCGACAGGCCGGTGTTCCGCGAGCCGTGGGAGGCGCGGGCCTTCGCCATGACGCTCGCCCTGCACGAGAAGGGCCTGCTCGACTGGCCGGAATGGGCGCAGGCTCTGGGCCGCGAGATCGCCGCGGCCGGCCCGGACGACGGCTCGGGCTATTACGAGCACTGGCTGGCGGCGCTGGAGAAGCTCGCCGCGGCCAAGGGCCTGTGAGCGCGCCTCACGCTCCCGACGATTGACGGATGATCAGCGTCGGCTGCTCGACCCGGCGGGCCGGGGCGGCGGCGGGTTCGCCGATGCGGCGGATGATCAGGTCCGCGGCGTTGCGGCCGATGGCACGGGCATGCAGCGAGACCGTCGAGAGCGGGGGATAGGTCATCTCCGCCTCGGGCATGCCGTCGAAGCCGATCAGCGCCATGTCCCGGCCGGGCTCCAGGCCCTGCAGGCGCAGGCCGTGCATCACGGAGATGGCGACGAAGTCGTTGTAGCACAGGGCCGCCGTCGGCGGCTCGGCGAGGCGCAGCACCTGCTCGACATCGGCAATGCCGCTCTTGCGCGAGGGCCGGCTCTCCACCACCAGGGCCGGATCGAAGGCGATGCCGTTCTGCTGCAGCGCGCTGAAATAGCCGGAGAGACGGTCGACGCGCGAGGGGTTGGTCGGCTCGCCGCCGAGGAATGCGATGCGCCGATGGCCTCTGCCGACGAGGTGGCCGGTGGCCATCTGGGCCGCGAGATAGTTGTCGGGGCCGGCGAAATCGAAGCGCGGGTCGGGATAGGGCCGCACGGCGATGCAGATCGGCAGGCCCCTGGCGTGCAGCGTGTCGAAGGTCCGCCCGGGCGTGCCGGTGGCCGGGCAGATGATCATCCCGGCGACGTCGTGCTCGATCATCGACTGCAGCACCCGGTCCTGGCGATCGGGGCTCTCGGCGGATTCGACGAGATAGACGAAGAAGCCCGCCTCGGCCGCCGCTTCCTCCACCGCCGAGGTCAGCTCGGCGAAGAAGGGATTGCAGATGTCGTTGATGATCAGGCCGATGGCCTGGGAGGTCTGCTGCCGGAGGTTGGCGGCGCTGCGGTTGTAGGTGTAGCCGAGCGCGCGGATCGAGCCCTGGACCCGGTCATGGGTCTCGGGCGGGATGCGCGGGCTCGCCCGCAGCACCAGCGACACGGTGGAGCGGGAGACGCCGGCATGGCGCGCGATGTCGTTGATGGTGACGCGCCGTCTGTCCATGATCCCGCTCCGCCTCCGACGGCCCGCTTGCGACGATCGATCCGGACCGCCCGCGATTCCAATGGCCCGTCCCGATCTGCCCACATGTTGATGAGGCCTTGCACGTCGGGCTAGAGCAAAGCGCGTTTGGACGGAAACGCTGCTTTGCTCTAACTCTTTGTTTCGACGCGTCTTTGCGATGCTTGGCGTTGCCGCCAAATCGCAAGACGCTTTAGCGCCCCTCGAAGACGGGCCGGCGCCTGGCGCGCAGCGCCGCGATCCCCTCCTTGACGTCGGCGGTCGCCGCGGTGGCGACGCCGGCCAGCGTCTCCAGCGTCGCGCCGAGGCCCTGGCCGTGGCGGGCATCGACGAGCGTCTTGGCGATCTGCACCGAGACCGGCGCCATGGCGGCGATCTCCAGCGCCAGCGCGCGCGCGGCGGCGAGGCCCTCGCCGGCCGGAGCGACCTGGTTGACGAGGCCCCACTGCTCGGCGGCGGCCGCGTCGACCCGCCCGGCGGTGAGGATCATCTGCTTGGCGCGCGGGATGCCGATCAGCTCCGGCAGGCGCTGCGTGCCGCCCCAGCCGGGGACGGTGCCGAGCGAGGCCTCGGGCAGGGCGAGCAGCGTGCCGCTCTCGGCCACCCTGAGGTCAGCGGCGAGGGCCAGCTCCAGGCCGCCGCCGAACGCCATGCCGTGCAGGGCGGCGACGACCGGCAGGCGGCATCGCGCCAGCCGGTCGAAGGCCCGGTGCCCGCCGACGACCCAGCTGGCGCGGAAAGCTTCCAGGGAGAGCTCGGACCAGATGTTGATGTCGGCGCCGACCGAGAAGGCCTTGCCGGCGCCGGAGAGGACGAGGCAGCGCGCCGCCGGCTCAGCCTCCACCCGCGCCACCGCGGCCTCGATCTCGGCCAGCATGTCCGGCGTCAGGGCATTGAGCTTGGCCGGGCGATCGAGCCGGAGCAGCGCCAGTGGCCCGTCGAAGCTCAGCGCGATCAGCGACATGGGCGAATTCTCCCTGCGTCGACTTCCGACGTTAGAACGATCTAATTAGCGATCTAGCGATTTAGCGACATTGGCATCGGGGATCAAGAGCGAAATTTCCACGATCGGACGCATGATCGCCGGCGATTCCCGTTCCCGTAGACGTTGACTCGCCCAATCAGTCGCGCTACTTGCTAGATCGTTCTAACGCGGCGTCGAAAGCCGTGCGCCCCAGGGAGGTGACGATGATCAAGCATGTGATGTGGATGGCCGCGCTGGCCGCCGGGCTCGCCGCAGCGCCGGCGCAGGCTCAGGACAAGCCGCTCTTCGGCGCCATTCTCAAGACGCCGGCCAACCCGCATTGGAACGCCATGGCGGCGGGCATCCGGGACGCCGCCGGGAAGCTCGGCGTCGACGTGGTGGTGTCCACGGTGGAGTCGGAGAGCGCGGCCGAGCAGCAGCTCAACAATTGCGAATCCATGCTGCTGCGCAATCCCAAGGCGCTGCTGGTCGGCGCGATCAACTCGAACATCCTGCTGCCCTGCCTGAAGAAGGCCTCGGACCAGGGCATCGCCATCGTCGACCTCGACTACAACCTCGATCGTTCCATCGCCGAGGGCGCGGGCGTCAAGGTGACCTTCACCGCCGGCAATGACGGCGCGGTCACCGGCGGCGTCGCGGCCGACTTCATCGCCAGGCAGCTCGGCGCGGATGCGGCCGGGCCCGTCCTGGTCCTGGAGGGGCTGCCGGGCAATCCGGTCGGCGCGGCCCGCGGCAAGGGCTTCCGCGACGAGATCGCCAAGGTCGCCCCGAAGCTGACGCAGACCACCCTGAACGGCGACTGGGACCGCACCAAGTCGGCCAACATCGTCAACGACATGCTGCAGCGCAATCCGGACCTCAAGGCGGTGTTCGCCGCCAACGACACCATGGCCGTGGGCGCGGAAGAGGCGCTGCAGGCGGCCGGCAAGGGCGACGTGATCACCGTCGGCGTCGACGGCTCGGCCGATGCGATCGACTCGATCAAGGCCGGCCGCCTCACCGCGACCGTCGGCCAGTTCCCCTATCTCGTGGGCTATCGCTCCGTCGAGCTCCTGGCCGAGCATCTCCAGGGCGGCAAGGCCCTCGACGGCTATCAGTCGACCGGCCAGTCCGTCCTGACCAGGCAGGCCCTGGAGCAGAAGACGGACGCGATGATCCAGTACCTGCGCTGACGAAGGCGGGCGACGTCCCCGAAGAGCGGAGAAGCACCGTGGCCATGGAACACCGAACGACAGCGCCGGCGCCGGGACTGCGCTGGACCTTCGCCCATCGACGCGGCGCGCTGCGGATCGAATCGCTCGTCGTGCTGGCGGGGCTGGTCGTGGCGATGTCGCTGTCCTCGCCGGTCTTCCTCAACGTCGCCAACATCTTCAACGTGGTGCTGGCCACCTCGACCATCGGCATCCTGGCGCTCGGGGCGACCTATGTCATCGGCTCGGCCGGCATCGATCTGTCGGTCGGCTCGATCATGGCCTTCGCCGGGGTGATCGGCGCCCTCCTGGTCAAGACGCTCGGCCTGCCCTGGTGGTGCGCGATCCCAGGCTGCCTCGCCGCCGGCCTGCTCGCCGGCTGGATCAACGGCATCGTCATCACCTACGGCAAGATCCCCGCCTTCGTGGTGACGCTCGGCATGATGGGGGTGGCGCGCGGCGTCGCCCTCCTGATCACCGAAGGCCAGGCGATCTACGGCCTGCCCGCGCCGCTGCTCTTCCTCGGCCAGGGGCGTCCCTTCGGCATTCCGATGCCGGCGATCGTCTTCGTCGTCGCCGCCGTCCTGCTGCACCTGCTGCTCGCCTATACCCGCTTCGGCCGCCATACCCTGGTGATCGGCGACAACGAGCGCGGCGCCCGCGCCATGGGCGTGCCGGTGCGGCGCCTGCGCATCAAGATCTACATGCTGTCAGGCCTGATGGCCGGGCTCGCCGGCCTGCTGACCATGGCGCGCGTCAACGCCGGCGATCCGACGGCCGGCATGAACTTCGAGCTCGCGGCCATCACGGCTGCCATCATTGGCGGCACCAACCTGTTCGGCGGGCGGGCCACTGTCTTCGGCACCGTGATCGGCGCCCTGATCATGGGCGTCCTGCAGAACGGCCTCAACCTCCTGGCGATCCCGACCTTCTGGCAGCAGATCTCGATCGGCATCGTCCTCGTCGCCGCGGTCTGGGTCGACCAGCTCGCCCAGAAGGACAAGGAGTGACCCCCATGCTGCGGATCGCCAACATCGAGAAGCGCTTCGGGCCGATCGAGGTGCTGCGCGGCGTCGATTTCGACGTCGACGCCGGCGAGGCCGTCGCCCTGGTCGGCGACAACGGCGCGGGCAAGTCGACGCTGATGAAGATCATCACCGGCGTCTACCGGGCGAGCGGCGGCGAGGTCGTGCTCGACGGGCGCACGATCACCGGCATCGCCCCGGGCGAGATCCGCACGCTGGGCATCGAGATGATCTACCAGAACCTCGAGCTCGCCCGCGAGCAGGACGTCACCACCAACATCTTCCTCGGCCGCGAGCCGACCCGCCGCATCGCCGGCTTCGACACCGGCATCATCGACCACGCCAAGGCGCGCCGCGAGGCCGAGCGCATGGTCCGCCAGCTCGGCGCCCGCGTGCCCTCGGTCGACATCCGCGTCGGCAACCTCTCCGGCGGCCAGCAGCAGTCGGTCGCCATCGCCCGGGCGCTCACCTTCTCGCCCAAGGTCGTGATCATGGACGAGCCGACGGCGGCGCTGGCGGTGCGCGAGATCGAGCACGTGCTGCAGCTGATCAAGGAGCTCAAGGGCCGTGGCATCTCGGTCATCCTGATCAGCCATCGCCTCACAGACGTGTTCGAGGTGGCCGACCGGATCGTCGCCCTGCGCCAGGGCAAGGTCATCGCCGACGAGAAGACCGGCGAGACCACCATGCAGCGCGTCGTCTCCCACATCGTCGGCGCGCATTGAGCTTCGGACGGATCCCATGAACCTCGTCGGCCCATCGGACCTGCAAACCCTCCTCGCCGGCCTGCCGGACGGCGCCACCGTCGCCATTTCCGGCGCCGGCGGCGGCCTGCTGGAGCCGGAGGAGGCGCTGCAGGCCTTCGAGCGCGCCTTCCTCGCGACCGGCCGGCCGCGCGGCATCACCCTGGTCCACGCCCTCGGCATGGGCGACCGCAAGACCACCGGCACCAACCGCTTCGCCCACGAGGGCATGGTCCGGCGCGTCATCGGCGGCCACTGGATCTGGTCGCCGGCCATGCTGAAGCTGGCGCAGGAGAACCGGATCGAGGCCTATTGCCTGCCCTCCGGCGTGCTGACCCATCTCTTCCGCGAGATCGGCGCCGGACGCCCCGGCCTGTTCACCCATGTCGGCCTCGGCACCTTCTGCGACCCGCGCCTGCAGGGCGGGCGCTGCAACGCCCGAGCGACGGAGCCGATCGTCGACCTCATGCAGATCGACGGGCAGGACGTGCTGCGCTACCGGCCCTTTCCCGTCGATGTCGCGGTCATCCGCGGCACCTATGCCGATGCGCACGGCAATATCAGCGCGGTCGAGGAGCCGGCCGACCTCGATTCCTATCCGATCGCCCTGGCGGCCAAGCATTGCGGCGGCATCGTCGTCGCCCAGGTGCGCGAGATCGTGCGGGACGGGCGCCTCAGGCCGCGCGAGATCTCGGTCCCCGGCAACCTGGTCGACCATGTGCTGGTGGCGCCGCACCAGCGCCAGACCTATCACGGCCCCTACGATCTGGCGCTCGCCGGCCTCGGCCCCGACGCCGCCTTCGCCCTGCCGGAACCGGGCGAGGACCTCGTGCGCCGCATCGTCGCCCTGCGCGGCGCCGAGGAGATGATCGAGGGCGCGACGGTCAATTTCGGCTTCGGCATGTCGGCCGGCGTCGCCGAGGAGATCGTGCGCCGCGGCCAGGGCGGCCGCTACTGGTTCACCATCGAGCAGGGTATCCATGGCGGCCAGCTCCTCACCGGCGACCTGTTCGGCATCGCCGCCAACCCGCTGGCGATCCTCTCCTCCGCCGCGCAGTTCGACCTCTATTCCGGCGGCCTGCTCGACCAGACCTTCCTCGGCCTGGCGGAGATGGACGGGCAGGGCAACGTCAACGTCTCGCATTTCGGCGGCCAGATCAGCGGCCCCGGCGGCTTCATCGACATCTCCCAGGGCGCCCGCAAGGTGGTGTTCTGCGGCAGCTTCGACGCCAAGGGCGCCCGCCTGTCGCTGAACGGCGAGGGCCTCAGGATCGAGCGCCACGGCGAGGTGCGCAAGCTCGTCCGGCAGGTGGCCGGCGTCACCTTCAGCGGACCGGAGGCGCTGCGCCGCGGCCAGGAGGTGATCTACATCACCGAGCGGGCGGTGTTCCGCCTGACGCCGGACGGCGTGGAGCTGACCGAGGTCGCGCCCGGCATCGACATCCGTGCCGATATTCTCGACCGGATGGCGTTCGAGCCCATCCTCCGCGAGCCCCGGCGCATGGAGCAGCGGCATTTCGCCTCCGCCGAAGCCGTGCTTGCCTGAGGCGCAGGCCGGCGGCAGGGGCCAGGAGGGGACCATGTACGACTATGTCATCGCCGGGGGCGGCTCGGCCGGCTGCGTCCTCGCCGCGCGGCTCAGCGAGGGCGGCGCCCGCGTGCTGCTGCTGGAGGCCGGCCATCCCGACAGCCATCCCTTCATCCACGTGCCCGCCGGCTTCACCAAGCTGTCGGGCCCGCGGGTGAACTGGGGCTATCGCACCGTGCCGCAGAAGCATCTCGACAACCGCGAGATGTGGTACCCCCAGGGCAAGACGCTGGGCGGCGGCTCCTCGATCAACGCCATGATCTACACCCGCGGCCACCGCTCGGATTATGACGGCTGGGCGGCCGGGGGCGCCGAGGGCTGGTCCTACGAGGACGTTCTGCCCTATTTCCGCAAGGCCGAGAGCAATCGCCGCTTCGCCGACCGCTATCACGGCACGGACGGGCCCCTGGCCGTGTCCGACCCGATCAGCCCGCTGCCGATCTCGGCGACCTTCATCCGCGCCGCCCAGCAGGCCGGCATCCCCTACAATCCCGACTTCAACGGCGCCGAGCAGGCCGGCGTCGGCTACCACCAGACCACCACGCGCGACGGGCGGCGGGGCAGCGCCGCCGTGTCCTATCTGCGGCCGGCGCGGAGCCGGCCGAACCTCACCGTGGTGACGCGCGCCCAGGCGAGCCGCATCCTGATCGAGAAGGGCAGGGCGGTCGGCGTCGAATATCGCCGGCACGGCGCGTCGAGGCCCGAACGGGCGACGGCGAGCCAGGAGGTGATCGTCACCGCCGGCGCCGTCGGCTCGCCCAAGCTGATGCTGCTGTCGGGCCTGGGGCCGGCCGGGCAGCTCCACGGCCTCGGCATCGAGGTGGTGGCCGACATTCCCGGCGTCGGCGAAAACCTGCAGGACCATCTCGACTGCTACGTGGTCTATGACTGCAACGGCGCCCATTCCTATTATGGCGTCGACCAGCCCGTCCGGCAGGCGGTCTGGGCGCTGCAATACCTGATGTTCCGGAACGGGCCGGTGACGACCAACATCGTCGAGGCCGGGGCTTTCGCGACCGTGGACGGGCAGTCGGCCTCGCCGGACATCCAGCTGCATTTCCTGCCGGCCTATGTCGTCGACCACGGCCTGATGCGCATTCCCGGCTACGGCGTCTGCCTCTATTCCAACCTGCTCAGGCCGAGGAGCCGCGGCACGGTGCGCCTGCGCAGCGCCGAGCCGGACGACCATCCCCTGATCGACCCGAACTACCTCGCCGATCCCTATGACCGGCGCATGGCGGTGGAGGGGCTGAAGCTGGCGCGGGAGGTGATGGCGGCGCCGGCCTTCCGACCCTTCCTCGACAAGGAACGCATGCCGGGCCCGGCGGTGCGCAGCGACGCGGAGCTCGATGCCTATGTCAGGCAATGGGCCAAGACCGACTATCACCCGGTTGGCACCTGCAAGATGGGCACGGACCCGCTCGCCGTCGTGTCGCCGACCCTCGCCGTGCACGGCATCGAGCGGCTGCGCATCTGCGATTCCTCGGTGATGCCCACCGAGATCAGCGCCAACACCAACGCGCCCACCATCATGATCGCGGAGAAGGGCGCCGACATCATCCTGGCCGTGGCCGGGACCGGCAGGAGAGCCGCATGAACGAGATCCCTCGCACCGCATCCGTGATCGAGGCCAGGACCTATCGCCAGCTCGTCGGCGGCGAGCTCGGGGAGGCGCTGTCGGGCGCCCGGCTGGAGCGGCTGAGCCC
This sequence comes from Labrys wisconsinensis, assembly GCF_030814995.1. Lineage (GTDB taxonomy): Bacteria > Pseudomonadota > Alphaproteobacteria > Rhizobiales > Labraceae > Labrys > Labrys wisconsinensis. The sequence goes on from NZ_JAUSVX010000020.1 coordinate 111,011, forward strand.
GGCGCACGACGTCAAGGTGGGCGACTATCCCCTCGCCGATGCCGCCGATGCCGACCGCGCGGTCGCTGCGGCGCGGGCCGCCTTCGATCGCGGTCCCTGGCCGCGGATGAGCGGGGCCGAGCGCTCCCGCATGCTGCTGCGCATCGCCGACCTGATCGAGGCCCATGGCGAGGCCCTCGCCCGCGCCGACGTGCTGGAGAGCGGCAAGCCGATCAGCCAGGCCCGCGGCGAGATGGCGGGCGCCGTGGATCTCTGGCGCTACGCCGCCGGCCAGGCCCGGGCGCTGCACGGCTCGGTGCCGTCCGCCCTCGGCGCCGACATGCTCGGCCTGATCAAGCGCGACCCCATCGGCGTCGTCGCCATGATCACGCCGTGGAATTTTCCCTTCGTCATCGCCAGCCAGAAGCTGCCCTTCGCCCTGGCGGCGGGCTGCACCGTGGTGATCAAGCCGAGCGAGCTGACGCCGGGATCGACGCTGCATCTCGGCGAGCTGCTGGTCGAGGCCGGGCTGCCCGCCGGCGTGGTCAACATCATCGTCGGCTACGGCAACACGGTCGGCCAGCGCCTCGCCGAGCACGAGGCGGTCGACATGATCTCCTTCACCGGGTCCACCGCGGTCGGCCGGACCGTGGCGCGGGCCGCGGCCGGCAATCTCAAGAAGGTCGCCCTGGAGCTCGGCGGCAAGAACCCGCTGATCGTCTGCGCCGACGCGGATCTCGAGGCCGCCGCGGATGCGGCCGTGTTCGGAGTGTTCTTCAATGCCGGCCAGTGCTGCAACTCCTCCAGCCGGCTCCTGGTCGATGCCGCCGTCGCCGAAGACTTCGTCGGTCGGCTCGAAGCCCTGACCCGGACGCTCGCCGTCGGCGACCCGCTGGATCCGGCGACCAAGGTCGGCGCCATCGTCAACGACGCCCAGCTCGCCAAGATCGAGGGCTATCTCGGCGAGATCGCAGGGAGCGGCGCCGTGCTGCGCGCCGGCGGCCGGCGGATGGCGACGGCACGGGGGCGCTTCGTCGAGCCGACCCTGGTCACGGGCGTGCGCCCGGACATGCGCATCGCTCGCGAGGAGATCTTCGGACCGGTGCTGTCGATCCTGCCCTTCGACGACCTCGGCGAGGCCATCGCCGTCGCCAACGACACCCATTACGGCCTCTCCGCCGGCATCTGGACGCGCGACCACGAGGCCGCCCTGCGGGCCGCCGAGGAGCTGCGCGCCGGCACGGTCTGGGTCAACGGCTGGATGGAGGGCTATCCCGAGATGCCGTTCGGCGGCATGGGCCAGAGCGGCCTCGGGCGGGAGCAGGGCGCCCAGGCGGTCGAGGAGTTCACCGAGCTCAAGTCGGTGCTGTTCCACCGCGGGCCCCGCACCCGGTGGTGGGCGCGGCCGAGCCCCTCGGCGTGACGGCGCCATGAGCGCGCTCTACGCCATCATCGGCGACCCCATCGCGCAGGCGCGCTCGCCGGCGCTGTTCAACGCCCTCTATGCGGCGCGGGCCGTCGATGCCGCGATGGTGGCGCTGGAGGTGCCGGCGAGCGGGCTCGCTTCGCTTTTGGACGGCCTGCGCGAGGTCCGCAATTTCGGTGGCGCCGTCATCACCGTGCCCCACAAGATCGCAGCCGCGGGCCTTGCGGCCGGCGTCTCCGACCGGGTGCGCATCGCCGGCGCCGCCAACGTGCTGCGGCCGGTCCCTGGCGGCTGGGAGGCCGATCTCCTCGACGGCATCGGCTTCGTCGCCGGCCTCAGCCAGTGCGGCGTGGCGGCCGAGGGGCTCGCCGCCGCCGTGGTCGGGGCCGGCGGCGCGGGGCTCGCCATTGCCGCCGCCCTGCTCGCGGCCGGCGCGGCGCGCGTGGCCATCGCGGATCGCGACGCCGACCGGGCGCGGGCCGCGGTCGCCCGTCTCGGCGCGTCGCATCCCGGCCGGGTCGAGCGGCGCGATCCCGGCCCGCAGGACGATCTCGCCGTCAACGCGACGCCCTGCGGCATGGCGCCGGGCGATCCGCTGCCGTTCGAGGTCGCGGGCCTGCGCGCCGGCGCCGTCGTGGCCGACGCCATCATGAAGCCGGCGGTGACGCCGTTGCTCGAAGCCGCGGCCCGGCGCGGCCTTGCGACCTGCGAGGGGCGGCTGATGCTGGACGGGCAGGCCGAGGCGATCTGGGATTTCTTGCGGATGGGCGCGGCCGCCTCCGCGCCGGAGGGCTTGCCATGACGACCGTGCTGCTGCCGACCCCGGACGGGCGGACCGAGCCCTATGCGCTCACCGGCGCCGCTGCCTTTCCGGCCCGGGGGCGGGGCGCCTTCCCGCGCGTCGCCTATGCCGCCGCCCATGTGGTCGCCGATGCGCGGGCGCTGGAAGACCCCTGGCGCCAGCCGCGGATCGACTGGGAGGCGACGCTGCGCTTCCGCCATCATCTCTGGGACCTCGGCTTCAAGGTCGCCGAGGCGATGGACACCGCGCAGCGCGGCATGGGGCTCGACTGGCCCGGGGCAGCCGAGCTGATCCGGCGCGTGACGGCCGAGGCGCGCTCGACGCCCGGCGCCGACCTCGCCTGCGGCGTCGGCACCGACCAGCTGGAGCCGGGGCAGGCCCGCTCCCTCGCCGACGTCGTCGCGGCCTACGAGGCCCAGCTCGAGCATGTCGAGGCCTGCGGCGGGCGTGCCATCCTGATGGCGAGCCGGGCGCTTTGCCGGCTCGCGCGCGGCCCCGACGACTATCTCGCCGTCTATGACCGGCTGATCGGCCAGGCGCGTGGTAAGGTCGTCCTGCACTGGCTGGGCGACATGTTCGATCCCGCCCTGGCCGGATACTGGGGCAGCTATCAGGTCGACGCCGCGATGGCGACGGTGCTGGCGCTGATCGAAGCCCGCGCGGACCGGATCGAAGGCATCAAGATCTCGCTCCTGGAGGTCGAGCACGAGGTGCGGCTGCGCCGAGCCCTGCCCGAGGGCGTCAAGATGTTCACCGGCGACGACTTCAACTATCCCGGGCTGATCGCTGGCGACGGGGACCGGCACTCGCATGCGCTCCTCGGCATCTTCGATGCGATCGCGCCGGCCGCGGCGGCGGCGCTGGAGCAACTCGGCGCCGGGGACGTCGCAGCCTATCATCGCATCCTCGATCCCACGGTGGCGCTGTCGCGCAAGCTGTTCGAGGCGCCGACGCAGTTCTACAAGGCCGGCATCGTGTTCCTGGCCTGGCTCAACGGCTTCCAGGACCATTTCCGCATGGTCGGCGGCCTGGAATCGGCGCGGGGCATCCTGCACTATGCCGAGGTGTTCCGCCTCGCCGACCAGGCGGGCCTGCTTGCCGATCCCGACAGGGCGGCGGCCCGGATGCGGCATCTCGGCGCGCTCGCCGGCATCGGCTGACGAGCGCCCTCAGGGGAGCGTCACGATCATCGCCGAACCCGGCTCGGTGCGGACCGTGCGGCCGCCGGCGCCATCCACGGTGCGGTAGAGATCGGGCGTCGGCTTGCCGGTGTGGATGAAGCTCGCCATGTCGGTGGCGACCTCGTCCGGCGCCTCCCACGGCAGGTTGTGGCCGAGGTCGCTCGCGGGTTGCCCGGGCTTGGGCGGCGGATCGATGCCGTACTGTTTCCAGATCACCGGGATGGCGTTGGTGAGGGCGGCCTTGCGCAGGTCCTCGATCAGGGCGACCTGGTCGGGCTCGTGCGGGAAGATGGTGTCCTGCGCACCCCAGAGGATGAGCGCCGGCACCTTGAACTCGGCGAGGCGGGCGGTGTTGTCCGTGTCGAGCAGCGCCTCGCTCGCGCCGATCCAGGTGCCGAGGCGCGTTGCGGCGGTCTCCGGCACGATCGCCTTGACCAGGGCAGGATCGGCGAGGGGATCGACGTCCCAGTGCCAGGCGATCCAATTCTGGGCGTTGGGGTCGGCATCCGTCGGCGTGGCGTTCCACACGGCCTGCGGGCCGGCGCCCCTGGCCTGGAGCGCGGCCTGCCAGCGCCCGAGCACCGGGTCGCGCAGCACGCCGTCGCGGATCGCCGGATTGTCGCGGGCCCGCCCGGTGGTGGCGACGAGCACGACGCGCTCGACCCGCTCGGGATGATCGAGCGCCATTTCCTGTGCCACGATCGAGCCCATCGAATGGCCGGCAACCGTCGCCCTGGCGATCTTCAGGCCGTCCATGAAGGCGGCGAGGTCGTCGGCGAAGAGCCTGGGCGTGAAGCAGGACTTCGGGTCGGCCGGGCAGCCGGAGCCCGGCGGCATCGAGGAGGCGCCGTGACCGCGCTGGTCGGGCGCGAGGATGTGCAGCCGCGGCTCGCGGGCGTGCAGGGCCGCCATGGCCGGCGACCAGGAGCGGGCGGTGTCGGTCAGCCCGTGCAGCAGGATCACCGCCGGCCCGTCGGCGGGGCCGGTCTCGACATAGGCCATGCGGATGCCGGTCGGCAGGTCGAGGAAGCACTTCTCCTCGAGGCTGCCGCAGGCGGCCGCGGCGGGCAGCACGGCGGCGAGGAGCAGCGCGGCGCCGCCTGCCGCGGGCAAGCCGCCTCCTGGGCCTTGGATCATGCCACGTCTCCCGTCGGCGGCCGACCGGACCCGGGCCGTCTGTCGCCGGGCGCCGGGCTGCGTCTCGCGTGCCGCCCGGAAGGGTGATAGCGTGTCACGAGGCTGTTGCGACATCGCCACGACGCAAAAAATATGACGCCGGGGCGGCCTTTGTCGAGAAATAGCAACAATTGGTCGGTTGAAAGGCCGGACCCGTCGACGGACCATGGCGGAGCAGTCCGCGTATTCTCTTGTCCGACACCGGTTGCCGCTGCGCCCATGCTCGCTCGCTACGTCTTTGCCAAGATCTTCAGTGGCCGCGTCCTCAAGGTCGCCGCCGCCCTGGTGCTGACCGGGCTGGTGGCGTCCTCGACGCCGCTGCCGCCCAGCAGCATGAAGAGCCTGAAGATCAACAGCAAGGCGCTGGGTGGCAAGCTGCCGGTGATGGTCTATGTGCCGCAGGCGACGCCGCCGACCGGCGGCTGGCCGGTGCTCTACCTCCTGCACGGGCTCGGCGGCTGCGAACGCGACTGGGTCGAGCTCGGCGAGATCCAGGTGACGCTCGACCGGCTGATCGCGACCGGCCGCATCAGGCCGATGATGGTGGTGATGCCGGGCGCCGCCAACAGCTGGTATGTCGACAGCGGCACGGTGGGCGGGCCCGGCGACTACGAGACGGCGATCATCGAGGACCTGCCCAGGGCGATCCAGAAGCGCTTCCCCGTCGCCGTCTCGCCCAGGAGCCGCGCCATCGCCGGCGTCTCGATGGGCGGCTACGGCGCGCTGCGCCTGGCGCTGAAGCATCCGGAGATGTTCGGAGCCGTGGCCAGCATGTCGGGCGCCATCTGGCAGAACCTGCCGGTGGCTCTGGCGAACGGCGCCGGCAAGCCCTACGACGCCTTCCGCGACGCCGCCTATTTCCGGCGTCCCGACGCGGCGACAGTGGTCCCGGGCATCGACCTGCCGCCGGAGGGCGAGCATTTCGACGGCGCCTTCGGCGAGCCCTTCGACGCCGGCCGCTTCAACCGCCAGAACGTGTTCACGCTGCTCGCCAGCCAGATCGCCAAGGGCACGACGCTGCCGGCGATCTACCTCACCGTCGGCGACCACGACAGCCACAATCTCTGGCGCGGCTCGATCGCCCTCTACCAGACGCTGCAGGCCGACCGGCAGAAGGTCGAGTTCCGCGTCACCGACGGCGACCACACCTGGTCGCTGTGGCGGAAGTCGATCGAGGACACGCTCCTGTTCGTCGACCAGCGCTTCGCCGTCCCGGCCGCGCAGGCGCAGGCCGAGACCGGCGGCAAGGCTTCGTAGGGCGGCCGAGCCCGGCGCTATTCCTTCACGGCTCCGGTCATGCTCGACACGTAGTAGTCGACGAAGAAGGAATAGAACAGCGCGACCGGGACCGAGCCGAACAGGGCTCCCGCCATCAGCGCACCCCATTGATAGTCGTCGCCCTGGACGAGCTGGGTCAGCACCGCCACCGGCACCGTCTTCTTCTCCGAGGACTGGATGAAGGCGAGCGCGTAGATGAACTCGTTCCAGGACAGGGTGAAGGCGAAGATGCCGGCGGAGATCAGGCCGGGCACCGCCAGCGGCAGGGTGATCTTGCGCAGGATCTGCAGGCGCGTCGCCCCGTCGATCATGGCGCATTCCTCCAGCTCGTAGGGGATCGACTTGAAGTAGCCGATCAGGAGCCAGGTGCAGAACGGTATCAGGAAGGTCGGGTAGGTCAGGATCAGGGCGAGCTTCGAATCGTAGAGGCCGAACTGGAAGATCACCGTCGCCAGCGGGATGAACAGGATCGACGGCGGCACGAGATAGGCGAGGTAGATCGCCAGGCCCACCCATTCCGAGCCGCGGAAGCGCAGGCGCTGGATGGCATAGGCGGCGAGCACGCTGGCGAACAGCGACAGCGCCGTCGCCGCGATGGCGACCGTCATGGTGGTCGCCAGCCATTGCGGATAGTCGGTCTCGAACAGGAGCTTCCTGACGTTGTCGAGCGTCGGCGAATGCACGAAGAACGGGTTGTAGGTCTTGTAGTCGTAGAGCTCGGCGTCCGGCTTGAAGGTCGTCACCGCCATCCAGTAGAACGGGAACAGCAGCACGAAGACGAAGCAGGCGAGCGGCAGGTAGAGCGTCACCAGCCGGCGATAGCCCGAGCTCCAGGAGATCGGGGTGCCGCGGCGCAGCTCGCCGCCCTGGGCGGTTGCGTCAGTCATCGCGGCCTCCTTGCTGCCACTTGCGCCGGGCCAGGCCGAAATAGCTGCCGAGCGTGGCCGCGACCAGGAAGGGGATCATCGCCACGGCGATCGCCGCGCCTTCGCCGAGCTGCCCGCCGGGGATGCCGCGCTGGAAGGCCAGCGTCGCCATCAGGTGGGTCGAGTTGACCGGGCCGCCGCGGGTGATGGCGTAGACGAGCTGGAAATCGGTGAAGGTGAACAGCACCGAGAAGGTCAGCACCACGGAGAGGACCGGCATCAGCATCGGCACGGTCACGTGGCGGAAGCGCTGCCAGGCGCTCGCCCCGTCCAGCATCGCCGCCTCGTAGAGCGAGACGGAGATGGTCTGCAGGCCGGCCAGCAGGCTGATGGCGACGAAGGGGATGCCGCGCCAGACATTGGCGGCGATCAGCGACAGCCGCGCCGACCAGGGCGAGCCGAGGAAGTCGACATTGGTCGTGCGCACATGCAGCACGTCCTTGAGGAAATAGGAGATGATCGAGAACTGGGGATCGTAGATCCACCAGAAGGCCATGGCGGAGAGCACGGTCGGCACGATCCAGGGCACCAGCACGATGGCGCGGATCAGCGACTTGAACGGCACGTGCTCGTTGAGGAGCAGGGCCAGCCACAGGCCGAGGCCGAACTTCAGCACGGTGGCGAGGGCGGTGTAGAACAGCGTGTTGCCGACCGAGAGCCAGAAGATCGGGTCCTGGCCGATCGAGACGAAATTGGCGAGGCCGACGAACTGGCCGGCCCGCCCGATCTTGGTGTCGGTGAAGGCGAGCCAGAAGCCGAGCCCCAGCGGGTATGTCAGGAAGACGACGAGGAGCCCGATCGCCGGGAACAGGCAGACGGCGACGAGGAAGGGCTTCCAGTCGAAGAGCCGCGTCAGCCACCCGTCCGGTACGACGGCCCGGTCGGCCCGCGTGATGGTCATGGCCATGGTCGACCCCATGCAGGAAAGGGGAGGCCGGCGCGGATGGCCGCGCCGGCCCGGCGATCAGCCCTGGTAGTAGCGCTTGGCCCGCCGCTCGGCCTCGGCGGCCGCATCCTCCGGCGTCGAGGCACCGGTGCAGGCGGCGGCGACCATGTCGACCATGACGTAATCGGCGACCACCGCCGCGGACTTCTCGCTGACCGGGCCCTTGTAGGCCAGCCAGAGCGAGTCCTGCATGGTGTCGCGATAGACCGTCACCTTGGGATCGATGGTCCAGACGTCGCTCTTGGCATAGGCCTTCAGGGGATGGGCCCAGTAGCCGAGCGAGGCCGTCAGCCATTTGTCGTACTGCTCCACCTCCATGAGGTAGAGCAGATAGGCCCGGGCGGCATTGGGATAGGCGGTGTGCTTGAAGATCATCGAGTTGACGACGAGCGCCGTCTCGGTGCCGAAGCCGACCGGGCCGACCGGCATGCGCGCATTGTCGACGTCCGCGGCGAGCGCGGCGATGTTGGGATCCTTGGCGTTCTTGAAGGAATTGTAGAGCGACACGCCGTTCTGGGTCGCCGCGATTTCGCCGGCCAGCATCGCCTTGTTGTTGGAAGGGTCAAGCCAGGACTGGGTGCCGGGCACGAAGGTCTCGTAGAGCGCCTTGCCGTATTTCAGCGCCTCGATCGTCTGCTTGGAATTGATCGTGACCTTCTGGGCCTCGTCGATCATGTGGCCGCCGAAGGCCCAGACCAGCCAATGGCAGAAGGAATTGGCGTCGCCAACGGCATGGCCGAGCGTGAAGCCGACGGGATGGCCGATCTTCTGCAGGCCCTGGCACATCTTGAGGAAGTCGTCGGTATTCTTCGGGAAGGCGTCGAACCCGGCTTCCTTGACCCAGCCGGCGCGATAGACGGCGGCGCCGCCGGTGCCGCCGAGCGGGATGGCGATCCAGTTGTTGGTGCCGAAATGCTTGCCGAGACGCTCGGCCAGCGGATACCAGCCGCCATATTTCTTGCCGAGATACTCGGCGATGTCGGTGAGCTCGATCAGCTTGTCGGTATAGAGGTGCGGGTCGTCGGTCCAGCCGATGACCACGTCGGGGCCGGCGCCGGTATTGGCCGTCACGGCGGTCTGGGGCCGCAGGTCCTCCCAGGCCTGGTAGTCGACCTTGACCTGGACGCCGGTCGCCTCGGTGAACGCCTTGGTGTTCGCGTTGAAGGCGGTCTCGTCGCCCGGCACGAACTTGGCCGGGCGCAGCACGCGCAGGCTGGCGCCGCTCTCGATGTCGATCTTCGGCGGCGTGGCGTCGGCGGTCGGCACGGCGGCACGCGCGGCCTGGCCGAACGGCGAGGCCAGAGCAGCGGCGCCGATGCCGAGGCCGAGCGTCTGGCGACGGGTGAATCGTGTCATGGCAGTCCTCCCCTTTCGTTGAACCTTCGATGAGACGCATCGGGGCGTCGTCCAGGCCCGCCGGGTGCGGGCGGGCAGCTCCTCAGCAGGCCGGCACCGCGTGCGCGCGGACAGGGCGGCCGTTCGACGGCCCCGGCTCGGACCGGGATTGCCGGCAGGCGGATACGGCCTCTCCGGCTCTGCTCGAGAGCATGTCAGGACCTCCCCTTTTGATGGATCCGCCGTCGGCCGGCGTCTTGGTCTTGGCGGCCGGCATCGAGACCGGGCGCAGGTCCGGGTTCACCAGCCACCATAGGGCAGAACCCGACGCAATGCTTGCGGTGTTACTGTCAGCAGAGTAACATGTCAATACGTGCTCACCAAGAGGCCGCCATGGTCCGAGCCGACGGTGCCGTCCTGCCGCCGCCTTGGCCATGCCGGGCGCCGCCGATACGATCGAGCGCTTGCGATTCGACGCGCATGCGGGCCGGCCTGCCGGCCGGAGGCCGGCGGGCCGACGAGAAACGTGGATGTCATGCACAAGCCGAACGAGACCCGTGAAACGGGCACCCAGCGCGAGCGAGCCTATCATTCCTTCACGCGCCACCTGCTGGCGAGCAGCGTCCGGCCCGGCCAGTTCGTCTCCCAGCGCGAGCTGGTGGAGCTGACCGGCATGCCGCTCGGCGCCATCCGCGAGCTGGTGCCGCGCCTGGAGGCCGAGGGGCTGATCACCACCGTGCCGCAGCGCGGCATGCAGATCGCCGCGCTCGACTTCAACCTGATCCGCGACGCCTATCAGTTCCGCCTGTTCCTGGAGAAGGAGGCGGTCGCCGTCTTCGCGGCCGAGGCTTCCGACGAGGCGATCGCGCAGCTCAGGGCGGAGCACGAGGCGATCCTGCGCGAAGCGGAGGCCGGCCCGATCCCACCGGCCCTGGTCGCCCGGGCGCAGGCGGTCGACTGGGCCATGCACGACACCATCGTCGACGCGCTCGGCAACCAGATCGTCTCCAAGTCCTACCAGGTCAATGCGCTGAAGATCCGGCTGATCCACCAGAGCCGGACCCGCATCAACGGCCATGTCGTGCCCGTCATGCGCGAGCATCTCGGCATCATCGCCGCCATGGAGGCCCGCGATCCCGTGGCCGCGGCGGGAAGGCTGGCCGCCCATATCGTCGGCGGCCGCGACCGGGCGCTCGGCCTGCGCTGAAGGCGCGCTCCGCTCGAAGCAGGTTCTCCCGAACCTGCTTGACTTGGCCGTGCCGGCGGCTCAGGCGCGCAGGCGCCTGCCGCTGTCCTTCTCGAACACCAGCGCCAGGTCGGCGCGCGGCTTGAGATGGATGGTCTCGCCGGGGCGCAGCGGATGGCGCTCGCGGAACACGGCGGTGATCTCCTTGCCGCCGAGGCGGGCCAGGACCTGGATCTCCGCGCCGGTCGGCTCGACCACCACCACCTCGGCCGGCAGGCCGTCATCGGCCAGCATGATGTGCTCGGGGCGGGTGCCGTAGACGACCTTGGTGCCGTTGGCCGCGGCCGGCGCAGGCGAGAGCGGCAGGCGGGTGCCGTCGGCCGCCACCACGGCCGGCGCGGCGCCCGAGGTGTCGAGCGTGCCCTCGATGAAGTTCATGGCGGGCGAGCCGATGAAGCCGGCGACGAACAGGTTGGCCGGATCGTCGTAGAGATCGAGGGGCGCGCCGATCTGCTCGATCTTGCCGGCATGCATCACCACGATCTTGTCGGCCATGGTCATGGCCTCGATCTGGTCGTGGGTGACGTAGACCGTCGTGGTCTTCAGGCGCTGGTGCAGCTCCTTGATCTCGGCCCGCATGGCGACGCGCAGCTTGGCGTCGAGGTTGGACAAGGGCTCGTCGAACAGGAACACCTGCGGATCGCGCACGATGGCCCGGCCCATGGCGACGCGCTGGCGCTGGCCGCCGGAAAGCTGGCGGGGATAACGGTCGAGATAGCGGCCGAGGTCGAGGATGTCGGCGGCCTTCTTGACGTGCTGGTCGATGGTGGCCTTGTTGGCGCCCTTCAGCTTCAGCGAGAAGCCCATGTTGTCGCGCACGCTCATGTGGGGATAGAGCGCGTAGTTCTGGAACACCATGGCGATGTCCCGCTCCTTCGGCGGCACGTCGTTGACGACGCGGCTGCCGATGGCGATCTCGCCGGCGCTGATCTGCTCCAGGCCGGCGATCATGCGCAGCAGGGTCGACTTGCCGCAGCCGGACGGCCCGACCAGGATGACGAACTCGCCGTCCTGGATGTCGATGGACACGCCATGCAGAATCTGGGCGGCGCCGAACGCCTTGCGCACGTCACGGATCGTCACGGATGCCATCGAATATCCTCCAGAGGGTGATGCGTCGTTGTGCTCGCATCTGCCATTCACCGGACCATTGTGTCGGCGACGGCGCCGATCTGCAACCCTGGAAGACGAGAAACCGCGCGATGACGACGGTGTGACGCGCCCGAGGGCCGGCGCCATGCCGTCGCCGTCGCGCCGCAGGCAACCGGGCATCAGTCGACGAATCCTGCGTGGCCGATCCGAGCCGGGCGCCTTCCGGGAAGGTCCTCCGGGGCGAGGGCGGGCATGGCCAGCAGCGGATCGACGAAGGAGGGAATCTTGCTCCTCAGCCGACTCCATTCGTCATGGGACAGGATCACCGCGGCAGGACGGCCATGCCCGATGATCATTGTCGGCTCGCCATGCTCGGACGCATCGACAACGGCCGACAAGGTCCTCTTCGCCTCCCGCAGCGGCAATTCCTTCATGAGCTCGCCTCGTGATCCAGCATCAATAGCGGACATCTCGCGCGGGTTCGAGCATTGCCCTGGGGAGGCGCCCGGCCGGCGGGCTCAGGCCGCCTCCGCCAGGGCATAGACGCGCAGGCGATGGCCGTCGGGGTCGAGGGCGACGAAGGTGCGGCCGAAATCCATGTCGGTCGGCGGCTGCAGGATGCTGAGGCCACGCTCGCGCCAGTCGGCGTGGAGCGCGTCGACCGTGCCCGTCCTGGCGACGGAGAAGGCGACCTCCCCGCCGCCGCCTCCGGCGGTCGCGGCGGGCTCGACGGTGTGGCGCGACCACAGGCCGAGCTTGAGGCCGCCCTCCATCACGAACAGGGCGAAGGCGGGCGAGGATTCGACCGGCTTCCGGTCGAGCAGGCCGGCATAGAAGTCGGCGCTCGCCGGCGGATTGTCGACATAGAGGATGACGTGGTTGATGTCGGGCATCACGGCCTCCTTGCTGGGGGGAGGCCCAGTCCTAGCCCGGCCTGCTGCCGGATCCTGTCAGCAGCGCGCAGCGCCGGCCGCCGGATTGCTCGGCGTGCCGCAAAGGGATTTCTGCCGAATCGCCGCTGATCACGGCAGACGATCCGGGCTATGTTTGCCGTCAGGGCAGGGCGGCGCCGACGGGCGGGCCAGCCGGCGCCGCGATGGATTGCGAAAGGATCATCGGATGGACAGGCTCAAGGGCAAGCGCGCCCTGATCACCGGCGGCACCAGCGGCATCGGCCTCGCGACGGCCCGACGTTTCGTGGCGGAGGGTGCGCGCGTGGCGGTGACGGGAACCGATTCCACCCGTCTGGAGGCGGCTCGCTCGGCGCTGGGCCCCGACGCCGTGGCCATCCCGGTCGATTCCGGCGACGCAGCCGCCCAGAAGGGCGTGGCCGAGGCCGTCGCCTGCGCCTTCGGCCAGCTCGACGCGGTGTTCGTCAATGCCGGCATCGGTGATTTCCGGCCGCTGGAGCAATGGGACGAGGCCGGCTTCGACCGCTCGCTGGCCGTCAATTTCAAGGGCCCATTCTTCCTGGTGCAGGCGCTGCTGCCGGTGCTGGCGAACCCGGCCTCGATCGTGCTCAACACCTCGATCAACGCCCATATCGGCATGCCGAATTCGAGCGTCTACGCCGCCAGCAAGGCCGCGCTGCTCTCGCTCGCCCGCACCCTCTCGGGCGAGCTCCTGCCACGCGGCATCCGGGTCAACGCCGTGAGCCCCGGCCCGGTCGCCACGCCCCTGCACGGCAAGATCGGCATGGACGAGGCGGCAATCCGCAGCTTGGCTGGCCAGATCCCGCTCGGCCGGCGCGGCGATCCCGACGAGATCGCCCAGGCCGTGGTCTTCCTCGCTTCCGACGAGGGCGGCTTCACCGTCGGCAGCGAGTTCATCATCGACGGTGGGATGAGCACGCTGTGAACGGCAGGGACCGGCGTCGTCCGCCGGTCCCCTCGTTTCAGCGCACCAGGATGTTGCGGAACTGCCAGGGATCCGAGGCGTCGATGTCCTCGGCAAAGAAGCCCGGCCGGTCCTGCAGCGGCGTCCAATCGGTGTAATAGCCCTTGACCGGCCCGAGATAGGGTTTCTGCACCTCGAGGCAGCGGCGGAAATCCATCTCGTCGGCCTCGACGATGCCGGCCTTCGGGTTCTCCAGCGCCCAGACCATGCCGGCGAGCACGGCCGAGGTCACCTGCATGCCCGTGGCGTTCTGGTAGGGGGCGAGGTCGCGCGTCTCCTCCACCGAGAGCTGCGAGCCGTACCAGTAGGCATTCTTGCCATGGCCGTAGAGCAGCACGCCGAGCTCGTCGACGCCGTCGACGATGTCGTGCTCGTCAAGGATCTCGTGCGTCTCCTGCATCCTGCCGGCCCGGCCGAACATCTCGTGCAGCGACAGCACCGCATCGTTGCAGGGGTGGTAGGCATAGTGGCAGGTCGGGCGGTAGGCGACCGCGCCGCCCTCGCGCACGGTGAAATAGTCGGCGATCGAGATCGCCTCGTTATGCGTCACCAGGAAGCCGTATTGCGGTCCGGGCGTCGGGCACCAGGTCCGCACGCGGGTGTTGGCGCCGGGCTGCAGGAGGTAGATGGCTGCCCCGCAGCCCTCGGCATGCGTGCGGCCGTTCTCCGGCATCCAGGCCTCGTGCGTGCCCCAGCCGAGCTCGGCGGGCTGGACACCCTCGGACAGGAAGCCTTCCACGGACCAGGTGTTGACGAAGACGTCGCGGGGCTTGGGCTTGCGCGAGCGCTGGGTGTCGCGCTCGGCGATATGAATGCCCTTGACGCCGAGGGCCTGGGCCAGGCGGGCCCATTCCTCGCGCGAGGTCGGCTCGGCGCCCGTGTGGCCGGTGTCGGCGGCCAGGTTGAGCAGCGCCTGCTTGACGAACCAGGAGACCATGCCGGGATTGGCGCCGCAGCAGGAGACGGCGGTGGTGCCGCCGGGATTGCCGCGCCTGGCAGCGAGCACGGTCTCGCGCAGCGCATAGTTGGTGCGCGCCTCCGGCCCCGCGCTCTTATCGAAATAGAAGCCGAGCCAGGGCTCGACCACGGTGTCGATGTAGAGCACGCCGAGCTCGCGGCAGAACTCCATGATGTCGAGCGAGGAGGTGTCGACCGAGAGGTTGACGCAGAAGCCCTGGCCGCCGCCGGCGGTGAGCAGCGGCTGCAGCAGCGCCTTGTAGTTGTCGCGCGTCACCGCCGCCTTGATGAAGCGGATACCGCGCTCGTCGAGGAGGCGGCGGTCCCGGTCGTTGGGGTCGATGACCACGAAGCGCGACGTGTCGAACTCGAAATGGCGTTCGATCAGGGGCAGCACGCCGCGGCCGATCGAGCCGAAGCCGATCATCACGATGGGGCCGTCGATCTTGGCGTGAACGGGCCAGGTGCTCATGGTGCGCTCTCCGTCAGGTCAGGGTCGGCGTGGGCTTAGGCGGTGGCGGGCAGGTCCGCAACGCTTTTGTGCCAGAAGGGTGACGGCGACGTGACGGGCGGGCCAGCGGGGCGGCCCGTCACGTCGCACGGAGTCATGCGGCGCGGGCGAAGCCGGCCTCGTTGGCGGCGCGCGCCACCAGCGCGGCGAAATCCGGCGCGGGAGCACGCTCGCCGGTGGCGTTGACCAGGCCGGCGGCGCCGTCCAGCGCCCCCGGCACCAGCTCCAGGCCGAGGAAGCGCTCGCGGTCCACCGGTCCCGGCAGCCACAGGTCGCGGGTCGGCGCGGCGTCGAAGCCGAAGCGCTGGTAATAGGGCGCGTCGCCGACCAGCAGCACGGCGCGATGGCCGAGCAGGGCCGCCCGCGCCAGGGCATGGCGCATCAGCTGGCCGCCGATGCCTTCGGAGCGATGCGCCTCGTCCACCGCCAACGGCCCGAGCAGCAGGGCCCGGCGGCCGGGACCGGCGGAGACGTGCCAGAGGCGGACGGTGCCGACGAGGCGCCCGTCGCCGACCGCCGAGAAGGACAGATCCTCCGCCGGCAGCCGGCCCTCGCGCAGGCGCTCGCAGGTCTTGGCGAAACGGTTGGCGAGGGCGGCGTCGAGCAGGGCCTCGCGGGCGTCGTGGTGGCGCGGGATTTCCGGGACAATACGGATCATGGCCGTGGCTCCCTTCGGAAGCGACAGACAAAAGGAAGATGCGGCGGCCTCGCAGCCGCCGCGGCGATGTCGGGGAAAGGGCGGTTCCGGCGGCGGGGCCGCCGGAACGGGGTCAGATCACCACGGAGGCCAGCGGCGGGAAGCCGTTGAAGCCGACCGACGAATAGGTCGTCGTGTAGGCCCCGCAGGCTTCGATCAGCACCTTGTCGCCGATCGCCAGGCTCACCGGCAGCTCATAGGGCGTCTTCTCGTAGAGGACGTCCACGGAATCGCAGGTCGGGCCGGCGATGACGCAGGGCGCCGTCGCTTCCCCGTCGCGCAGGGTGCGGATGGGGTAGCGGATCGCCTCGTCCATGGTCTCGGCGAGGCCATGGAACTTGCCGATGTCGAGATAGACCCAGCGGACCTCGTCGTCCGCCGACTTCTTCGACACCAGCACCACCTCCGCCTCGATCATGCCGGCCTCGCCGACCATGCCGCGACCGGGCTCGATGATGGTCTCGGGCATCCGGTTGCCGAAATGGCGCGACAGCGAGCGGAAGATCGCCTCGCCATAGGCCGGCACGCCGGGCATGGCGCGCAGGTACTTGGCCGGGAAGCCGCCGCCCATGTTGACCATGGCGAGGTTGATGCCGCGCTCGGCGAGCTCGCGGAACAGGCCGGCCGCCGTGGCGAGGGCGTTGTCCCAGGCCTCGACATTGCCCTGCTGCGAGCCGACATGGAACGAGATGCCGTAGGCAACCAGCCCGAGGTCGTGCGCGTGCTCGAGCACGATCGAGGCCATGGCGGGCACGCAGCCGAACTTCTTCGACAGCGGCCATTCGGCGCCGGCGCCGTCGCAGAGGATGCGGCAGAACACCCGGCTGCCCGGCGCGGCGCGGGCGACCTTCTCCACCTCGGCTTCGCAATCCACCGCGAAGAGGCGCACGCCGAGCTCGTAGGCACGGGCGATGTCGCGCTCCTTCTTGATGGTGTTGCCGAAGGAGATGCGGTCCGCCGTGGCGCCGGCCGCCAGCGCCTGCTCGATCTCGACCACCGAAGCGCAGTCGAAGTTCGAGCCGAGACGGGCGAGCAGGCCGAGAATCTCCGGCGCCGGGTTGGCCTTCACCGCGTAGAAGACGCGGGTGTCGGGCAGGGCATGGGCAAAGGCGTGGTAGTTGCGCTCGACCACGTCGAGGTCGACCACGAGACGGGGCGCGTCGGAGGGGTTGCGGCGGAGATAGTCGAGGATACGGTCGGTCATGGCGGGGCCTCCCCACAGTCCGAATGGCAGGTGACGGCGCACCGGCCCCACGGCCCGGCGCGGTGGAGGCGCGGGACGCGGAGACGACGATCCGCCCGACGCCGCGACCACCGGAGCAGCCGCGCGACGGGATGACGAGCCGGCACGACACGTCTCAGGGAGAACGCGTCAGCCGATGGAACTGCCTTGGATTGGATCGGGAAAACCCGGTCCGCACGCCTGGCAAGAGAAACAAGCCTCTTCAGTCGCCGGATCTGGAAACCGGCTGAGACCAAAAAAGCCCGCTTCGTCGTTGCTTCAAGCTGCGTCCCCCGCGGAGTACGGGGTTCACCGGTCGCCTCCGGCTGCCGATCTGTGTTTGGAGCTCGATGGCTTGCGCCACCTCGAAGGGTCACATCCGCGATCCCTCGTACGCTCCGGGCGACCGTCCGGCCTCTTGTCCGGATGTCCACCGATCGACACGCGGCCACAGGCACGTGCGAATATGGGCAAGGCGGGAGATAGGGGAATCGCCCGTAGCAATCAAGAGAAAATCTGCGCCCGGGAGGGGTTTGGGGATCCCTGCATGGGCGCTATGCGGAGAGGGCATCTCTCGGCTGGGCCGACTGGAGGGAAGTTCGAGGCCATGGAGCGGCGAAGCCTTGCTCAGGCCGCTTCCCGCACCTCGATATCGACTTGCCGGCCGAGCGCCCCGAACGCGGCTTCGAGCTGGTCGAGGCGGGAGGCATGATCAAGGCGGAAGAGGCGGTCGACCGATTCGCGATTCCAGGAGAGGCGGCGAGCGAGTTCGGCCCGGGTGATGCCGGACGCCCTCAGCGCGACATAGAGCTGGACCTTGAGCGCGGCGAGGAGGGAGACGCGCACCACCAGCCCTTCCGTGTCGGGGAGCGGGATCGGCTCGCTATCGGCGATCATGCTGCCCAACGCCACCTCGATCGCATCGACGGCATGATGCAGCGCGTCGTCGCGATCTTGTCCATAGGTCACGACCATCGGGATTTTCGGACAGGTAACCAGCAGGGTGCCGTTGTCGTCCGGCGTGAGCTCGATCCGGTATCCGATCATCACTTCAGTCCCAGTTGCTTCTTGATCGCGTTGACGAGGCCAGTGCCGAGTTCCTTGCCGGCGCCATGCATCGGTAGCTCAGTCTTGCGGTCTCCGCGACGCATGATGACGTGCCCGGAGCCACCCTTCTTCGGTTCGAAAGTGCGCCCCGGGGAGGCCAGCCACTTCCTAAGTTCTCTTGCGTTCATCAGATTAGCACATTCCACACTTATGTAGAAGCCTGCGGAGGACAGATGCTGTCACGTCCATCGCCTTGCACCTCATCCCGCCTGCCGCTCCCGCCTCTGCGCCAGCGTCCGGCGCCATTTCGTCCGCAGCGCCGCCGGACGCTCGGGGTAGCGCTCATCGAGGAACGTCGCCTCCTCGACGCGGTCGGTGCGGAAATGCCGGAAATCCCGGCGCATCTCGCACCAGGCGATGAGAAGGCGGGTGGTCTCGAAATAGCCGACGCCGATCGGCCAGATCGTGCGCTCGCTCGGCCGCTCCTGCTCGTCGCGATAGCGCAGCGCGATCTTGCGGGCGCCGTGGATGGCGGCGCGCACCTGCACCATGTCGATGCGGTCCGGCAGGTTGTCCCGGATCGGCACCGAGCTGGTGGCCGGCTCCAGCACATAGGGCCGGAGGCGCTCGGGCACGGCGGCGCCGATCTTGGCGATCAGGTCCTGGGCGGCCCGGGCCAGCGCCGGATCGCCGCGGCCGGCCACCCATTGGGCGCCCAGCACCGCCGCCTCGATCTCCTCCGGGGTCAGCATCAGCGGCGGCAGGTCGAAGCCCTTGTCCAGGACATAGCCCATGCCCGCCTCGCCGCGGATCGGCACGCGCTGGCCGATCAGCGTGGCGATGTCGCGGTAGACCGTGCGCTTGGAGGTCTCGAGCTCCGCCGCGATGGCGTCGGCCGTCACCGGCCGGCGGGAGCGGCGCAGGATCTGGATGATCTGGAACAGCCGGTCGGCGCGTCTCATCGGGGTCTCGCCATGCTGGCAGCATGTTGGCAGCAGCGGCAGACGCCGGCAAGAGCGCTTCGCCCCCCTTGCCGCCAATGGGCCCGAGCGATGGGCGCCACCGTCCCGGGCGTTCCCCAGGGGGCGCATCGCCAGGTCGCCGCCTGTCCCTTTTTGGAGCACCGGGGGGTGCGCCGCTGGCTTTGTCGCCGGGCGCGAATCGGCGACGGAGAGCCGCTGCGCTCGTCCGGCCTGCGCCGGAGCGGGCCGGCTTCGAGGCCGGTATGCAACGCTTCGCCAATTCGTCGGGAAAGCATGCGCCGGGCAGCGCCGCATTAACGCGTCATTAACCATACGGGCGGCCTTATCGGTCAACGAAAGGTGACCGAATCGTGACGACCGCGGCCCGCATCCAGTCTTCCATCCGCTTCCGGGGACGCTCCTTCCTGGCGCTGGTGCTCGCGCCGGTTGCGCCGCTCGAGGACTGGCTGGCCGAGCTCGACCTGATGGCGGTGCGCTCGCCCGGCTTCTTCTCGGGCCGGCCGGTGGTGCTCGATCTGCAGGGCATCGAGCTCGATCGGGACGGGCTGCTCGCCCTGGTCGCCGACCTCGGCAAGCGCGACATCCGCATCATGGCGATCGAAGGCGCCGCGCCCAGCCTGCTCGATCCGGCGCTGCCGCCCTCGATCAGCGGCGGGCGCGACGCCCGGCCGATCGAGGAGCGCGCGAACGGGACGGCCGCCCGGGCCATGCCCTCGCTCATGCTGGAGACGCCGGTGCGCTCCGGCCAGACGGTGGCCTATCCCCAGGGCGACATCATCGTGATGGGGGCGGTGAGCTCGGGAGCCGAGATCGTCGCCGGCGGCTCCATCCACGTCTATGGCGCGCTGCGTGGCCGTGCCATCGCCGGCTCGGCGCCGGGCCAGACCAAGGCGCGCATCTTCTGCCGCAAGCTCGAGGCCGAGCTGCTGGCGATCGACGGACTGTACTGCACGGCCGACACCATGGACGCGAAGCTTCGCGGCAAGCCTGCCCAGGCCTGGCTCGAAGGCAATGCGATGATGATGGCGGCGTTCGACTAGCATCGAAGAGACGAGGTAGGCGGATGGCCAAGGTTCTGGTCGTGACTTCAGGCAAGGGAGGGGTGGGCAAGACCACGTCCACCGCTGCGCTCGGCGCCGCCCTGGCGCAGAGCGGTCAGAGCGTCGTGGTGGTCGATTTCGACGTCGGCCTGCGCAATCTCGACCTGGTGCTCGGGGCGGAGCGCCGCGTGGTCTACGACCTGATCAACGTGGTGCAGGGCGACGCCAAGCTGTCGCAGGCGCTGATCCGCGACAAGCGGCTCGACAACATGCACCTGCTGCCGGCCTCGCAGACCCGCGACAAGGACGCGCTGACGGCCGAAGGCGTCGCCCGGGTCGTCGGCGAGCTGCGCGAGAAGTTCGATTGGGTGATCTGCGACTCGCCCGCCGGCATCGAGCGCGGCGCCACGCTCGCCATGCGCCATGCCGACGCGGCGGTGGTGGTCACCAATCCGGAAGTGTCCTCGGTGCGCGACAGCGACCGCATCATCGGCCTGCTCGACTCGAAGACCGAGCGCGCCGAGCGCGGCGAGCTGATGGAGAAGCATCTCCTGCTCACCCGCTACGACCCGATCCGGGCCGGACGCGGCGAGATGCTGAAGACCGAGGACGTCATCGAGATCCTGTCGATCCCGCTGCTCGGCATCATCCCGGAGAGCCCCGAAGTGCTGCGCGCTTCCAATGTCGGCTCGCCGGTGACCCTGTCCGATCCCAGCAGCCCGCCGGCCCGGGCCTATTGCGACGCAGCCCGGCGGCTGAAGGGCGAACAGGTGGAAATGACGGTTCCCAGCGACCGCAAGGGCTTTTTCGCTGGCCTCTTCGGACGGAGGGTTGCGTGAACGTGCTCAACTTTTTCGGCCGACGCAAATCGGCGCCGGTGGCGCGCGAGCGTTTGCAGATCCTGCTTGCCCACGAGCGATCGGCCATCGGCAGTCGTCCCGACCTGCTCAACATCCTGCGCGAGGAGATCCTGGCGGTGGTCGGCAAGCATGTCGCCGTCGACAGCGAGCGGGTGCACGTCAAGATGAACCGCGGCCCGGCGGTCTCCACGCTCGAGATCGACATCGAGATCCCGAACGTGGCCCGAGCCAAGATCGCCGTGAACATGTGAGCGACCGCCGGCCCGGCGCCGGCATCGCCATGGCATGGAACGCCCTCTTCCGCGGCGCGGGGAGGGTGTTTTGCGTTGGGAGGGGCAGCCGAAGCCCCCGGAGCAGGCTCTCCCGAACCCGCTTGCTTCCAAACTCCTTGTTTCGGCGCGTCCTTGCGAGTCCGCCACATCGCAGAACGCTCCGGCAGGCCGGGCGGCCCTGATCCTGCATGGACGATGCAGGATCAATCCGCGGCGGAAGCCACCAGACGCTGCCCGGCCTCGACCGGGGCCGGCGCCGGATCCCCGGCCGGCTCGTCCGTCGCCTCGGCCTCGCCGGCGCCGACCTCGTGGCGGCGGACGAAGGCGATGGCGACGACCGCGGCGAGGAGGGTGATCGCCGCCAGCACCAGCATGGTGGTGGAGAAGGCCTCGCCATAGACCTGGCGCAGCACCGACGCGTCCCGGCCTGCGGCGGATGCGGCTTCGGCCAGGCTGCCGCCGACCACGCGGTTGGCGGCGGCGAGGATGGCGTCCTCGCCGAGGCCTCCGGCCTTCTCGCGCAGGCCCGACTGGCTCAGCGCCAGCAGCACAGCGCTGGTCACCGCGATGGCGATGGCCTCGCCCGCCACCCGCATGGTGCCGAAGATGCCCGTGGCCATGCCGGCCCGCTCCTTCGGCACGACGCTGACGGCGAGGTCGTCCATCAGCCCCCACGGGATCGCCGCGCCGACGCCGATCATGACGAGCGGCAGCACGAAGGCGGCGAGCGGGGCGCCCGGCGCCACGCGCGACAGCAGCACCAGCCCCGCGGCGCCGAGGATGAGGCCGAGGCCCGACAGCACGCCCGCCGAGACCCAGCGGGTGAACAGCGCGCCGACGAAGGGGATGACCGCCATCGGTGCGCAGAGCGGCATCAGCATCAGCCCGGTCTGCGAGGCGTCGAGGCCCTCCACGCCGATGAAGCGGGTGGGAATCAGCACCAGCAGCACCACGAAGCTGTAGGCGGTGGCGACCGGCAGGGACTGCACGGCGAGGAACCTGGGATAGGTGAACAGGCTGACGTCGAGCATCGGGCGGGCCTGCGCCCGCTCGATCATGAGGAAGGCGACGAGCATCGCCGCCGCGCCGGCAAAGAGCGCGATGACGATGCCGCTCGACCAGCCGCTCTGCGGCCCCTGCATGATGGCGAGCGTCAGGAGGAGCAGCATGGCGGTGAAGCCGGCCATGCCGAAGCCGTCGAAGCTCTTGGCATCGGGATCGCGCGATTCGGTGAGGCGCGGCACGCCGACGGCGAGGACCAGCAGGGCCAGCAGCACCGAGAGGGCGAAGACCGAGCGCCAGCCGAAGGCCTCGACCAGGACGCCGGCGACGATCGGACCGAAGGCGAGGCCGATGCCGAAGCTGGTGCCGAGCACGCTGTAGGCCCGGGTGCGTGCCGCCCCTTCGAATTCCTGCGCCATGGCGGCGATGCCCCCGACCATGGCGAGGGCGCCGGCCACCCCCTGCGCGGCGCGCACCAGGGCGAGCACAGGCAGCGACGGTGCCAGGGCGGTGCCGAGCGAGGTGAGGGCGAACAGGATCAGCCCGATGCGGAACATGCGCTTGCGGCCATGGAGGTCGGCCAGGGCGCCGGCCGCCATCACCGTCGAGCCGACGGCGAGGATGAAGGCGTTGAGCACCCAGGCGAGCGCGGCCGGGCTGCCGCCGAGATCGGCGCCGATGGCCGGCAGCGCCACGCTCGGGCCGGTGAAGGAGAGCGGCATCATGACGGCGGCGAGGCACACCGCCCCGAGCACCAGCCATTTGCCGGGCTCGATCCTGTCCGGCACGGCGGCAGATTCCGTCGCTGTCGCGGGATTGTCCGGCGGCATCGCATCCTCATTTCTGTGTGGATCGTTACAAAAACGATCGCTTCGCTTGACGTCGCCGTCAAGTGAATTATTTGTGGACCGCTACAGAAATCGCACGGCCACCGCACGAGGACCAATGGCCGCACGGGGCCGCCCCAGATGCTTCGACCGCACCGCCGCCCTGCAGCAGGCGATGGAGGTGTTCTGGGCGCGCGGCTACGAGGGGGCCTCGATCGCCGACCTCACCGCAGCGATGGGCATCGCCTCGCCGAGCCTCTATGCCGCCTTCGGCAGCAAGGAGCAGCTCTTCCGCGAGGCGGTCGACCATTATGTCGAGACCGACGGCTCCGGCTGCTGGAGGGGGTTCAACGACCATCCGACCGCGCGTGCCGCGATCGCCGCCGTGCTGGAGGCGGGCGCCGAGGCGTCCACCATGCCCGGCAAGCCCTCGGGCTGCTTCATCGTGCTGGCTGCGATGACCTGCTCGGCCGAGAATGCCGAGCTGCAGCGCGAGCTTTCCGAGCGCCGGCGCTCGCTCTGCGACGTGGTGCGGCTGCAGCTCGAGCGCGGCATCGCCCGCGGCGAGCTGGCGCCCGGCACCGACGCGCAGGCGCTCGCCGCCTTTTTCATCACCGTGCTGCAGGGCATGTCGATCCGCGCCCGCGACGGCGGCTCGCGCGAGGATCTGCTGGCCGTCGCGCGTCACGCCATGGCGGTGTGGGACGGGCTGGCGGCACGGGTCTCGCACTAGCGGTTGTGGCCCGAAGGTCACACTCGGCATTCGGCGGCGCGCCGTGGCTTGCAAAAGCCGCGTCGGCCCGGTAGGGTCCGCATCCTCGGCTCACCCCTCAACGCGGGAGGAATGCATGGCATCGAACAGCATCATGTCCCCCGCTGACGCGGGACGCTCTCGAGCGTAACTCGCCCGCGGCCCGCCTGACGGCCGCCCAGCCGACTTTTCATCACCCGATCTTCATTCGAGCGGCAACGCGCCATGCGTCGTGGTCGCTCCTCATTTCCGGAGCCGGCCGTCTGCGCGACGCCGGATCATCATCATGTCTCATGGTCCCAACCGGGAGCGCGCCAGCCCGTTCGTGGCGGTGCTCCGCTTCACCTTCGCCCATTGGGGCAGGCAACCCGTCCGGGTCGCCGCCGTGACGCTGCTGGTCATGGCCTCGACGCTCGCCGACGTGCTGATCCCGCTGTTCGCCGGGCAGCTCATCGACGCGGTCGCGGCCGGCCCGGCCGATCCCGCGGCGTGGCCGACGGCCCTGCACGCCTTTGGCCTGATGCTGGCGCTCGGCTTCGCCGCCGTCGTCTTCCGCCACTTCACCTTCACCGGCGTCACCATGATGACGCTCAAGACCATGCAGGAGGTGGTGGCGGAAGCCTTCGCCCGGCTGCAGCGCTTCTCCACCGACTGGCACGCCAACAATTTCGCGGGCTCGACGGTGCGCAAGGTGACGCGCGGCATGTGGGCGCTGGATGCGCTGCACGACACGCTGCTCACGGCGCTCCTGCCTTCGCTGGTGGTGCTGCTCGGCACGACCATCGTGCTCGGCTGGCACTGGCCGGTGCTCGGCCTCGTCATCCTCCTCGGCTCCATCGCCTTCGTCGCCATGACGGTGGTGCTGTCGCTGAACTGGGTGGCGCCGGCGGCGCGCCTCGCCAACAGCTGGGACACGCGGCTCGGCGGCGCGCTGGCGGACGCGATCTCCTGCAACCCCGTGGTCAAGGCCTTCGGGGCCGAGGCGCGCGAGGACGGGCGGATCGCCGCGGTGCTGGCCAAGTGGCGGACGCGCACGCGGCGCACCTGGCTGCGCGGCACCTATGCCGGATCGGCGCAGAACCTGTCGCTCGTGCTGCTGCGGGCGGCACTGCTCGGCGCCGCGCTCTGGCTGTGGCTCGGCGGCGGCGCCAGCGCCGGCGACATCGCCTTCGTGCTGACCTCCTACGCCGTGGTGCAGGGTTATCTGCGCGACGTCGGCATGCACATCCACAACCTCCAGCGTTCGGTGAACGACATGGAGGAACTGGTGGCGCTGCACGCCGCGCCCTTCGGGGTGGCCGACCGGCCGGGCGCCGGCCCGATCGCCATCGGGCAGGGGCGGATCGCCTTCGAGCACGTGGCTTTCCACTATGGCAGCCACAGCGAGCCGCTCTATCACGACTTCTCGGTCACGATCCGGGCGGGCGAGAAGGTCGGCCTGGTCGGGCGGTCGGGTTCCGGCAAGACGACCTTCGTCAAGCTGGTGCAGCGGCTCTACGACGTCACGGGCGGGCGCATCGCGATCGACGGGCAGGACATCGCCGGCGTGACGCAGGCGAGCCTGCGCTCGCAGATCGCCATCGTCCAGCAGGAGCCGGTGCTGTTCCACCGCTCCCTGGCCGAGAACATCGCCTATGGCCGGCCCGGCGCCTCGCAGGCGGAGATCGAGCGGGCGGCGCTGCTCGCCAACGCCCACGACTTCGTGGCACGCCTGCCCAAGGGCTATGCCACGCTGGTCGGCGAGCGCGGCGTCAAGCTGTCCGGCGGCGAGCGCCAGCGCATCGCGCTCGCCCGGGCCTTCCTGGCCGATGCGCCGATCCTGATCCTGGACGAGGCGACGTCGAGCCTCGATTCGGAATCGGAGGCGCTGATCCAGGAGGCGATGGAGCGGCTGATGGTCGGGCGCACCACCATCGTCATCGCCCACCGCCTGTCGACGGTCAGGGCGATGGACCGGATCCTGGTGTTCGACCGGGGCCGGGTGGTGGAGGAAGGCGACCACCATGCCCTGGTCCGGAAGGACAAGGGCATCTACCGCAGCCTGTTCGAGCGCCAGGCGCTGGAGCTGGCCAAGGGCGTGGTCGCCGCGTGAGGCGAGGGGAGGCGGGGCGACCCCGCCTCTCCACTCCGGCAGGGGGCAACTGCGAACTATCGGCTGGCAGGGCTTTTGCCGCTCAGGAGTTTGATGCAGAATGGAACCCATGACGGACCTTCTCGAACGCGCCGTTGCGGTAGCACGCGAGCTTCCTGCGGATGTGCAGGACGAGATTGCGCGAATGATGCTGGTGTTGGCCGGTGAGGAAGAGACTGTCGTGCAGCTCACGCCTGAGGAGGAGGAGGCACTGGCGATCTCCGAGGCGGCGGCAGCGCGGGGCGAATTTGCCACCGAGGACGAAGTGCGGGCCATCTGGGCAAAATACGGCCGATGAGGCTTCGGTATACGACGCCCGCCGCGCGCGACCTCGACCAACTTCTCGACTATCTCTATCAACGCTCGGAGCAGGGTGCACGCAGTGTTCGCGCAAGCATCGAGGCGACGCTGTCTGTGCTTGTGCAATATCCTCTGGCGGGCAGACTTACCAATCGCCCCATTATCAGGCGTATCGCCGTTTCATCCTATCCATATGTAATCTTCTATCGCGCATCGAAGGATGAAATCATCATTCACGCCGTGCGCCACGCCGCCCGTCGTCCGGCTTTTCTACCGAGCGGGGCGTGATCGGGATGACCGGACAAGCCGGGGTCCCGGCCGGCAGCCGGCGCCGCGTCACGTCTTCCTGGCGTCAGGCAAAGTCCGCTCGACCGGCGTGATGCGCAGCGAGGTGATGCGGTTCTTCTGCTTGCGCAGCACCTGGAATCGGAAGCCGTGGAAGGTGAAGGTCTGGCCGGCCTCGGGGATCTGCCGCGCCTCGTGGATGACGAGGCCGGCCACGGTGGTCGCGCCCTCGTCGGGCAGGGTCCAGTCCATGGCGCGGTTGAGGTCGCGGATCGGCACCGAGCCGTCGACGTTCACGGCCCCGTCGGCCTGCGGGCGGACGCCGGAGACGGCGACGTCGTGCTCGTCGGCGATGTCGCCGACGATCTCCTCGATGATGTCCTCCAGCGTCACCACCCCCTGCACCACGCCGTATTCGTCGACGACGAAGGCGAAATGCATCTTGCGCCGGCGGAAGGAGCGCAGCTGGTCGTCGAGCGTGGTCGAGTCCGGCACGAACCAGGCCGGCAGGGCGATCTCCTCCGGATCGATGCGGGCGGCGTCGTTGTCGGCGGCGTCGAGGGCCCGCAGGAGGTCCTTGGCATGGATGACGCCGACGATGTTGTCGGGCTTGCCGCGCCAGACCGGCACGCGGGTATAGGGCGCGGCCAGCACCTCGCGCACGATCCGCGCAGCGTCCTGGCCGAGGTCGACGGCGAACACCTTGGTGCGATGCACCATGACGTCGGCCACGGTGAGCTCCTGCAGGTCGAGCAGGCCGCCGAGCATGTCGCGGTCGGCCTTCTCGACCGAGCCCTCCCGATGCAGCAGGTCGACCGTGCCGCGCAGCTCCTCGGCGGCCGAGAGCAGGGCCGTGTCCTTGCCGATGCGGAAGCCGAACAGGCGCAGCGTGCCCCGCACCAGCCAGTTGACGGCGGTGGTGAACGGCCTCAGCAGCCAGACGATCAGCCGCACGGGGAAGCCGACCGCGAGGGCGAAGCGCTCGGGATAGTTCAGCGCCAGGGTCTTGGGCAGCACCTCGACGAAGATGATGGTCATCACGGAAATGCCGCCGGTGGCGTAGATGACGCCGACATTGCCGAAGACGTCGACCAGCACGCTGGTGGTCAGCGCCGCGGCGGCGGTGTTGACGATCGCCGTGCCGATCAGCAGCGAGCCGATCATCGCCTCGCGCAGCTCGAGCAGGCGGTTGACCACCCGGGCCCGGCGGCTGCCGGCCTTCTCCAGCGCGAGCAGACGCGCGCGGGAGGCCGCGGTCAGCGCCGTCTCCGAGCCCGCGAAGAAGAAGCCGGCGGCGAGCAGCAGGAAGACCAGCGTGGCGGACAACCAGGTTTCGGCGGTCATCACGGGCGCATCCCTCGGCCGGTGCCGGCCGTCTCGGGTTCAGGCCTCGGCCAGCTTCTCGGCCAGGAAACGGCGCACCGCCTCGGGATCGACATCCCGTGCGATGAAGCTGCGGCCGATGCCGCGGGTGAGGATGAAGGTGAGCTGGCCGCGCCGGACCTTCTTGTCCTGGGTGATGGCCGCCATCAGCTCGTCCGCCGTGCCGACGCCGCCGGGCACCTCGCCGAGCCGCGTCGGCAGGCCGACCGCGGCGAGATGGGCGGCGACGCGCGAGGGCTCCTCCTGCGGGCAGAGGCCCTGGCGCGCTGAGAATTCGTGCGCCAGCACCATGCCGATCGCCACGCCTTCGCCGTGCACCAGGCGGTTGCCGTCATAGCGCGTCACCGCCTCGAGGGCATGGCCGAAGGTGTGGCCGAGGTTGAGCAGCGCCCGGTCGCCGGTCTCGGTCTCGTCGCGGGCGACGATCGCCGCCTTGGAGCGGCAGGAGCGGGCGATGGCGGTCTGGCGCGCCGCGCCGCCGGCCAGCACCTCGCGCCAGCTGCGCTCCAGCCAGTGGAAGAACGGCTCGTCGTCGATCAGCCCGTATTTCGCCACCTCCGCATAGCCGGCGCGGAACTCGCGCGGGCTGAGCGTGTCGAGCACCGCCGTATCGGCGATCACCAGGCTCGGCTGATGGAAGGCGCCGACGAGGTTCTTGCCGTGCGGGGAGTTGATGCCGGTCTTGCCGCCGACGGAGCTGTCGACCTGGGCCAGCAGCGTCGTCGGCACCTGGACGAAGCGCATGCCGCGCCGCACCACCGCCGCGGCGAAGCCCGCGAGGTCGCCGACCACGCCGCCGCCGAAGGCGAGGACGATGTCGCCGCGCTCGATCTTCGCGGCGATGAGCTCGTCGCAGACCCGGGCGAAGGTGGCATAGTTCTTCGAGCCCTCGCCCGGGCGGACCGTGACGGCGGCGTGCTTCAGCCCCGCGGCCTCCAGGCCGGCGGCGAGGGTGGGAAGATGCAGGCGCGCCACCGTCTCGTCGGTGACGACCGCGACGCGGGCGCCGGGGGCCAGCGCCGCGACGCGGGCGCCGGCGCCGGCCAGCAGGCCCGGTCCGATGGCGATGTCGTAGGAGCGTTCGCCGAGGGCGACGGGGACGATGGTCGGCTCGGTCACGCGGTTGCTCCGACGAGATGGGCTTCGAGGGCGGCGGTCACCTCCTCGATGACGACGTCATGGGCGACATCGCGCGAATGGACGGTGACGTCGGCCTGCGCATAGACGGGGTAGCGCAGGTCCATCAGGCCGCGCAACGTCGCCTCGGGGTCGGCGGTCTTGAGCAGGGGGCGGTTGGCCTTGCGCCGGACGCGCCGCATCAGCACGTCGAAATCGGCCCTGAGCCAGACCGAGACGCCGTGCTCGCGGATGTTCCCGCGCGTCTCCTCGTTCATGAAGGCGCCGCCGCCGGTGGCCAGCACGATCGGCGTCTGGCCGTCGAGCAGGCGGGCGATGACGCGCCGCTCCTTGTCGCGGAAGAAGGGCTCGCCCTCCTCGGCGAAGATCTCGGAAATGGTCTTCTGCGCCGCGGCCTCGATCTCGGCGTCGGCATCGTGGAACGCCAGGCCCAGACGCCCGGCGAGACGCTTGCCGACGGCGCTCTTGCCGGCACCCATCATGCCGATCAGCACCACCGACCGCGCGCCGAGCGCCGCCAGCAGCGCCCGCTCGCGCTCGCCCGGTGCGGTCTTCGTCGTCACATCCATCGCCTGTCCGAGAAACTCGATTGTTCCGCTGTTTTGGCCGGACGGCACGCCGGACGCAAGAGCGAGCCTGCGGGCAGGCTCGGGCGAGGCCGCGGGCGCGACTTGAGGAGACGGCAAACCACCGCCTTCATCCGCTCACAGCTTCGCCATGTTGCCAAATCACTCTCGTCCGTGATCGAAACAGGACATGGCCCGCGAGCTCATCCTGCGATGCCGAGTCTCCTGCGCTTCCTGACGATTCTGGCAGTGCTGGGAGCGCTGGGATACGGCGCCCTGTACGCGCTCGCCACCTTCGTGAAGCCGGCGACGCGCGAGATGGTCACGCCGGTGCCGCTGACGAGGATCGGACAATAATGGCGAGGACGCCGAGCGACCAGCAGCTGATCCAGGCCTTTCTCGAGATGGGGTCGGCCGAGCGCGGCGCGGCGGCGAACACGCTCGACGCCTATCGGCGCGACCTCGGCGACTGGCGCGATTTCCTGGCCTCGCGCGGCGTCTCGATCGTCACCGCCACGGCCGAGCACGCCCGCGAGCACCTGGCTGCCCTGGCCGGGCTCGGCTTCAAGGCCACCACGACGGCCCGCCACCTCTCGGCCATCCGGCAATTGCACAAGTTCCTCTATGCCGAGGGCCTGCGCCGCGACGACCCGACCACCATGCTGGACGGGCCGCGGCGGGGCCGGACGCTGCCGAAGGTCCTGTCGGTGGAGGAGGTCGACCGCCTCCTCGCCTGCGCCCGCGAAGGCGTCGAGGACGGCGGCCGGCCGCTGCCCGAGCGCCTGCGCGCCGCGCGGATGACGGCGCTTCTCGAGACGCTCTATGCCTCGGGCCTGCGCGTCTCCGAGCTGGTCAGCCTGAAGCGCACCGCCGCCCGGCCGGGCGTCGACGTGCTCGCCGTGGTCGGCAAGGGCGCCAAGGAGCGCATCGTGCCGCTGACGCCGGCGGCCAAGGCGGCGATGCAGGCCTATCTCGCCCTGCTCGACGCGGCGCGGGCCGAGGCCGGCAAGGCG
Source organism: Labrys wisconsinensis (assembly GCF_030814995.1). Lineage (GTDB taxonomy): Bacteria > Pseudomonadota > Alphaproteobacteria > Rhizobiales > Labraceae > Labrys > Labrys wisconsinensis. Next base: position 141,278 of record NZ_JAUSVX010000020.1, read on the forward strand.
GAGGCCAGGCCCTCGCCCTGGCTGTTCCCGTCCTTCGGCGAGAGCGGCCATCTCACGCGCCAGCACTTCGCTCGCGACCTCAAGGCGGTCGCCGCGGCGGCCGGCATCCGGCCCGACCGGGTCAGCCCGCACGTGCTGCGCCACGCCTTCGCCAGCCACCTCCTGCAGAACGGCGCCGACCTGCGCTCGGTGCAGATGATGCTCGGCCACGCCGACATCGCCACCACGCAGATCTACACCCACGTGCTGGACGAGCGCATGAAGGCGATGGTGCGCGACCTGCACCCGCTGGGGGACGAGTAGGGGGAGCGGCGGGCGGTGGAGAACGGGGGTCCCAGGGCTTTCCGCGGGAACCTCGCCGTCATGGCCGGGCTTGTCCCGGCCACCCACGCGAACTCGACGTCGAGTTGCTGACGGTACGGTCGGCCGGTGCCCTTGGCGGCCCCCCATCGTGTTCGCGTGGATGGGCGTGACAAGCACGCCCATGACGTCGCGGGGTGGTGGATTCCGTCTTGCCTTCCCTTTCCCCCGCCCTACACCGGCAGCCCGGGCTCGGCCTTCACCTCCTCCATCACCGTATAGGTCCGGGTCTCGCGCACGCCCGGCACGCTCCACAGCGCCTCGCCGAGGAAGCGGCGATAGGCGGCCATGTCGGCGACGCGGACCTTGAGGAGATAGTCGAAGCCGCCGGCCACCATGTGGCACTCGATGACGTCGCGCGTGCGCCGCACCGCGCCGGCGAAGCGGTCGAACACGTCGGGCGTGGTCTTGTCGAGCAGAACCTCGACGAAGACGAGGAAGGAGCGGTCGAGCCGGGTCGGGTCGAGCCGGGCGCCGTAGCCGGTGATGAAGCCCTCGCGCGTCAGCCGCTTCACCCGCTCGGTGGTGGCGGTCGGCGACAGGCCGACCTGGTCGGCGAGGTCGACGGTGGCGATGCGCCCGTCGGCCTGCAGGATGGCGAGGATCTTGCGGTCGGTGCGGTCGAGCGACGATGGGGCCATACGGCAATTTCACCATTGAATCGTCATATCATAGCGAATTCCTCGGAAAAATCCCAAAGATCCCGATCGTTTCACCCCTGTCTTGCTGCGATAATCCAGGCCTGCCCCGGGGAGCCGCCGCCATGACCGCCGCCAGATCCGACCTGCCCATGTTCGCCGCTCCCTATGCTGCCGACGACGGCGTCATCGTCGGCCGGCTCCTCAACCAGCCGCGGCTCGACCAGGCGGCGGAGGCGCGGATCGACGCCCGCGCCACTCGCCTGATCCAGGCGATCCGCGACAGCGCCGGCTCGATCGGCGGCATCGAGGACTTCCTGCGCGAATATTCGCTCTCGACCAAGGAGGGCCTCGCCCTGATGATCCTGGCCGAGGCGCTGCTGCGCGTGCCCGACAAGGTCACCGCCGATGCGCTGATCGAGGACAAGCTGGGGCAAGGCGACTGGGCCCACCGCGAGACCAAGTCGGACGCCTTCCTGGTCTCGGCCTCGGCCTGGGCGCTCGGCGTCACCGCGCGCATCATCCAGCCCGGCGAGACGCCGGAGGGCATCGTCGCCTCGCTCGCCAAGCGCATCGGCGTGCCGACCGTGCGCACGGCGACGCGCCAGGCCATGAAGGTGCTCGGCTCGCATTTCGTGCTCGGCCAGACCATCGGCGAGGCGCTGAAGCGCGCCGCCTCGGGCGAGGCCCGCGGCTTTCGCTATTCCTTCGACATGCTGGGCGAGGGCGCCCGCACCGCCGAGGACGCGAGGCGCTACTTCAAGAGCTATGCAGACGCCATCGATGCCATCGGGCGCAATGCCGGCAACGAGGCGCTGCCGGCGCGGCCGGGCATCTCGGTCAAGCTCTCGGCGCTGCATCCGCGCTACGAGGCGGTGAGCCATGAACGGGTGATGGCCGAGCTGGTGCCCGAGGTGGTCGAGCTCGCCCGCCAGGCCAAGGGCTACGACCTCAACTTCACCATCGACGCCGAGGAGGCGGACCGGCTGGAGCTCTCCCTCGACGTCATCGCCGCGGTGCTGGCCGATCCGGGGCTGGCGGGCTGGAGCGGCTTTGGCCTGGCCATCCAGGCCTATCAGAAGCGCGCCTTCGCCGTCATCGAGCATGTCGAGGCGCTGGCCGCGAGCCTCGGCCGGCGGCTGATGGTGCGCCTGGTCAAGGGCGCCTATTGGGACACGGAGGTGAAGCGGGCGCAGGAGCGCGGCCTCGACGACTATCCGGTGTTCACGCGCAAGCCGGTGACCGACCTCAACTATGTCGCCTGCGCCCGCCGGCTGCTGGCGGCGCGCCCGCATCTCTATCCCCAGTTCGCCACCCACAATGCGCTGACCATCGCCAGCATCATCGAGGCGGCCGGCGGGGTCGAGGGCTACGAGTTCCAGCGCCTGCACGGCATGGGCGAGCAGGCCTACAAGGCGCTGATGCGCGAATTGCCGGCGGCCGCCTGCCGGGTCTATGCGCCGGTCGGCGGCCATGCCGACCTCCTGGCCTATCTCGTGCGCCGGCTCCTGGAGAACGGCGCCAATTCCAACTTCGTCTCGGTGTCGGCCGACCCGGCCGTGCCGGTCACCGAGCTGCTGAAGCGCCCGGCCGCCCTGGTCGGCTCGCCGGCGCGGGCGCGGCATGCCCGCATCCCGCTGCCCAAGGCGCTCTACGGCGCCGAGCGCCCCAACTCCGCCGGCGTCGAGCTCGGCTCGCGCGAGGCCCTCGCCGGCCTCGAGGCCGAGATCGCCGCCGGCCGCAAGCTGGCCGAGGCGGCCTCGATCATCGGCGGCAAGGCCGGCGGCGGCACGCCGCGGCCGGTGCTCTCGCCGATCGACGGCAGCCCGGTCGGCACGGTGACCGAGGCCGGCGCCGAGGCGGCGAGCGCGGCGATGGCGGCCGCGGCCGCCGGCTTCCACGCCTGGGACCGCACCGACGTCACCGTTCGCGCCGCGGCGCTGGACAAGGCGGCGGGCCTCATGGAGGCGCGGCGCGGCATGCTGCTGGCGCTGCTGCAGGACGAGGGCGGCAAGACGCTCGACGATGCGCTGGCCGAGCTGCGCGAAGCCGTCGACTTCTGCCGCTACTATGCCGCGCAGGCGCGCAAGATTTTCGGGCCCGGCGAGCACATGCCGGGGCCGACCGGCGAGGACAATATCCTGCGCCATCGCGGCCGCGGCGTGTTCGTGTGCATCAGCCCCTGGAACTTCCCGCTGGCGATCTTCCTCGGCCAGGTGGCGGCGGCGCTGGCGGCCGGCAATGCGGTGGTGGCCAAGCCCGCCGAGCAGACGCCGCTGATCGCCCATGCCGCGGTGAAGATCCTGCACGAGGCCGGCGTGCCCACGTCCGCCCTGCACCTCGTGCTCGGCGACGGGCGCACCGGTGCGGCGCTGACCGGCCATGCCGCCGTGGCCGGCGTCGCCTTCACCGGCTCGACCGAGACGGCCTGGGCGATCAACCGTTCGCTGGCGGCCAAGAACGCGGCCATCGTGCCGCTGATCGCCGAGACCGGCGGCATCAACGCGATGGTCGTCGACGCCACCGCCTTGCCCGAGCAGGTCGCCGACGACGTGGTGACCTCGGCCTTCCGCTCCGCCGGCCAGCGCTGCTCGGCCCTGCGGCTGCTCTGCGTGCAGGAGGACGTCGCCGACAAGGTCGTCGCCATGATCAAGGGCGCGGCGGAGGAGCTGAAGCTCGGCGACCCCCGACAGCCCGCCACCCATGTCGGCCCGGTGATCGACGCCGAGGCCAAGGCGGGACTGGAGGCGCATATCGCTGTCATGAAGGGCGCGGCCCGGACGCATCTCGCCATGGCGGCCCCGGCGCAGGGCACCTTCGTCGGCCCGCACATCTTCGAGATCGCCCGGGTCGAGGACCTGACGCGCGAGGTCTTCGGCCCGGTGCTGCACGTGGTGCGCTGGAAGGCCGGCCGGCTCGCGCCGCTGCTCGATGCCGTCGCCGCCACCGGCTACGGCCTGACGCTCGGCGTCCACACCCGCATCGAGGCGACGCTCGCCGCCGTCGCCGAACGCATGGCGGTCGGCAATATCTACGTCAACCGCAACATGATCGGCGCCGTGGTCGGCACCCAGCCCTTCGGCGGCGTCGGCCTCTCCGGCACCGGGCCCAAGGCGGGCGGCCCGAACTATCTGAAGCGCTTCGCCGCCGAGCAGGTGATCGCCGTCAACACCGCCGCGGCCGGCGGCAATGCCAGCCTGATCGCCATGGGCGAGGAATAGCTGCAGACCATCACGATCACCGAAGCCTCCTGCTCGACTCCAGTGATCCTCGAATGATGGTCGTGCTCAGATTGCGTGCGGCATGGCATCATGTCGCTGCCATCCACCGGTCCGCATCATTTGTTGTTGTACTGATACTATTATTTGAGGAAAATATGACGCGCTTCGTCTCGGCTGCCGACGCCAACCGTCGGTTTTCCGAAATCCTCGGGCAAGCCGCCCAGGGAGAGACGGTGATCATCACGCGTCGAGGCCGTGCGGTGGCCCAGCTCACGCCCGTCGATCGACGGTCGCTCAACGGAGCCAAATCTGCGGCCTGGGAACGTCTGTTGGGGACGCTCGCGGAAGGCCTGCCACTTGGCGGTTATCGCATTGATCGCGACAGTCTGTACGATTGGTGATCGATGCGTCTCACCCGCGATACCAACCTGCTCGTTTATGCCGTGGATCAGGAGTTCGGCGAGGCCGCAGGTTAACCAATCACCAACGGCTCCTCTGCTATGCCGCACCTTCGACGGGGCGGAGCGCCGGGAGCCATGGCCGAAACTCAGACGGCGGAATTCGACCAGTTCGCCTCCGGCTACCAGGCGGCCGTCAACCAGTCGATCGCCTTCTCCGGTCTGAAGGTCGAGACCTTCGTCGCCGCCAAGGCGCGCTATCTCGCCGAGCTGTTCGTGCGCGAGGGCATCGGCGCTGATGCGCCGATCCTCGACATCGGCTGCGGCGTCGGCACCTACGAGGCATTGCTCGGCGGGCGCTATTCCCGGCTCAGCGGCATCGACATCTCGTCGGAATCCATCCGCCTGGCGCAGGAGAAGGCATCGGGCGCGTGCTTTGCAGCCTATGACGGCGTGCGCATCCCCCATGCCGACGCCAGCTTCGCCGCGGCCTTCGCCATCTGCGTCTGGCACCACGTGCCGGTGCCGGCCTGGCAGGGCTTCGTCGCCGAGGCGCTGCGGGTGCTGAAGCCGGGCGGCGTCTTCGCCGTGTTCGAGCACAATCCCTGGAACCCGCTGACGCGCTGGGCAGTGGAGCGCTGCGTCTTCGACAAGGACGCGGTGCTGCTGTCCATGCCGACGGCCAGGCGCCTCATGCGCCAGGGCGGCTTCGAGCCGGTCGAGGCGCGTTTCATCCTCAGCCTGCCGGCGGTGGACGGGCTCGGCGCCCGGCTCGACCGCGCTCTCGGCTTTGCGCCGAGCGGCGCGCAATATTGCGTCGCCGGGCGGCGCCCGCGATAGGACGCGGCCTCACGGCGGCTGACATCCGCGGCAGGACGGACCGCTGCCGACGCTTTCAAAAAAATCCGACATCCCGTGTCGGATCGACGGGGCCTCGCTCGTCCTCTGATCATGGATCGCTGATTCATGGGAGCGAAGGTCGTGTCGCAACGGATTGGAATCGCGGAATCCGAGATCAGGGTCATCATCGAAGCCTGGGCCGATGCCGTCCGGCGGCATGACCTTCCGGCCGTCCTGGCCCATCACGATGACGACATCGTCATGTTCGATGTGCCGCCGCCGCTACAGTCGCGCGGCATGGCGGAATACGAGAAGACCTGGGATCTGTTCTTCGCCTATCACGAGCCCGGGCAAGCCTTCGACGTCGAAGAGCTGCAAATATGCGCCGGGGACACCGTCGCCTTTGCGGTCGCCATCATGCGGTGCGGGTCGGCCACAGTCAGCGGTCCTCCCGTGCCGGGCGGCTTCCCGTTTCGGCTGACCATCGGCTTTCGCAAGGTCGACGGCGCCTGGCGCATCCGGCACGAGCACCATTCGGTGCCGGCGACGGATTAGAGAGACCGGAGGCGTTCCGGCGTCCGGAGCGCGATCGGCCCGGTCGAAAGCATCCTCGCCCAGCTTTCGCCGGCAACCCGCAGAGGAGAGGAAATCGCATGACCACGACCGACACCTACCTCGCCGTCTTTCTCGGCAGCAAGACGAACCCGCGCATGAAGGCGTGGATGGCCCTTCCCGAGGTGGAACGGCGCGCGAAGGAGCAGGAAGGCATCGCCGCCTGGAAAGCCTGGGTCGAAAAGCATCACGCGGCGCTCGTCGCCATGGGCGGGCCGCTGGGGAAGACGAAGAAGGTCACCGAGCGCGGCATCGAGGATGTGAGCAACGAGATGGGCGCCTTCACGGTCGTGCGCGCGGACTCGCACGAGGCGGCCGCCGAGCTCTTCGAGAACCATCCACATTTCACGATCTTCCCGGGCGAATCCGTGGAGATCATGCCGATCCTGCCGATACCAGGCGCCTGACCGGCGGCAACATCCGTACCGTCAGTTCAAGAAGGATGAAGAGCATGCCCAACACCCTGCGCCTGCACCGCGTTCTGGCGACCAGCCCGGAGAAGGTCTATCGCGCGTTCCTCGAGGCGGACGCGTTTGCGAAATGGCTCCCGCCCAATGGCTTTGCCTGCACGGTGCATCATCTTGAGCCGAACGTCGGCGGTACCTTCAAGATGTCCTTCCGGAACTTCACGACGGGCGAGAACCACGCGTTCGGCGGCGAATATGTCGAGCTCGTGCCGGCGGAACGTCTGCGCTACAGCGAGAGGTTCGACGATCCCAATCTGCCCGGCGAGATGCAGGTGACCGTGACGCTGAAGACGGTGTCGGTCGGCACCGAGCTGGATATCACGCAGGCAGGCTTGCCGGACGTCATTCCGCTGGAGGCCTGCTATCTCGGCTGGCAGGAGTCGCTGCAGAACCTGGCGAGGCTCGTCGAGCCCGAGATCAACCAGTAGGGCATCGCGGTCGCGCGGAGGCGGCCGGCGCCGGGCGGCCTCCGCGATCCGGCGCCGGCGTCCCGAGTTGCGGAAGGAGCCGTCAGGCGTCGACGTTCGTCGGCAAGACGATGACGTCGTGGATCGTGACATTCCGCGGTCTGCTCAAGATGAACAGGACGGCTTCGGCGACCTCCGAGGGGTCGATCAGCGCCCCCGCATCCTTGACCGCCTGCAGCCGATCTGCCTCCCAGTCCGCCAGCAAGGCCGAGATGACCGGCCCGGGCGAGACCTGGGAGACGCGCACGCCGTGCTTGTTGACCTGGCGGCGCGTGGTCTGCGTGAAGCAGGTCATCGCCCATTTCGACGCGGAGTAGACCGGCTCGTGCTTGATGGCGGAATGGCCTGCCAGTGAACACGTCACGACGATATCCCCGACACCGCGCTCGATCATGTGCGGAAGGACGGCGTGGACATTCTTGATGACGGCATTGATGTTCAGATTCAGCATGCGGTCGATCGTGGTCGCGTCGGTATCCACCAGATCGCCGCCGATATATGTTCCGGCATTGCAATGAAGGATGTCGATCTTGCCGGTTTTCTTCAGTATTTCGGGGACCATGGCGGCGCAACTGTCGACATCGAGCAAGTCGGTGACCTGCGCTATCGCCTTTCCACCTGCTTTCGCGACGAGCTCGCTCAGCGCCGCAGCATTTCGATCGACCATGACCACGGTCGCGCCCGCCGTCATGAGAACTTGCGCTGTCGCCAGTCCAATACCGGAGGCCGCTCCCGTGATGACGGCAATCTTTCCATCGAGCTCGTTGGCCATGGTCAGTCTCCTTATGGACTCGAAAATCGGGCTTCAGCCTGCGCTCGGCGGCGCACGCTCATACCGCGAGGGGATTTCTTTGCAGGGCAGGCAGCGCGGTGCCGTCCTGTCCGAACAGATGCGCGGCTGAAGCGGTGACGCTGACGCCGACGCGGTCATGGACCCTTGAGGCGTCAGCGCCGTCGGCCTGGACGATGAAGAGGCTGGAGGCGGTGATCTGGACATAGAGGAAGGTCTGGCCGCCGAGGCGTTCGACGACCATGACCTCGCCGGCGAGCTCGCCGGTGTCCGAGCGCCTGAGATGCTCGGGGCGGATGCCGAGCGTCACGGTGTCGCCGGGGGCGATGCCGTCGGCGCAGACCGGCACGGTGAGGGCGGCCCCGCCGGGCAGGTCGACGGTGAGGCCGGCCGCGCCGGCGGCCCCTGCGGTCACCGCGATGAAGTTCATGGTGGGCGAGCCGATGAAGCCGGCGACGAAGCGGTTGCGGGGATGATGGTAGAGCTGGAGGGGCGAGCCGACCTGCTCGACGCGGCCGTCGCGCAGCACGACGATCTTGTCGGCGAGCGTCATCGCCTCGACCTGGTCGTGGGTGACGTAGATCATGGT